>NZ_JAPZSS010000316.1:0-18936 GCF_027532015.1 Microcystis sp. LE19-131.1A
CAAAATATTTTTCCAGAGGATTTTTTATGGAAATATTCAATCCTATCTATATAGATAAGTAAATGGTTGGTTCTCTTATTCTTTGTGTGATCAGTGTAACTTATATAGTAGCGATCGATCTTTGTGTCCTCTGTGTCTGGAGTGGTTGGTTTCACTCATTCGCCCGCAAATCTACTCGAATCTGGCGCTGCTGATTTTTTATCTCAGTTTGAAGAGGTGCTAAAAACTGGGGCAATGTGGACATCGATCGAAAGACTAAGCTAAACTGGTAATGACTATGTATTAGGGCGGAGGTCAACGGATACAACTATGGACAATTTGGAGGTAAAACAAAAACCGATCCGGTGTTTAGAAGATGCGATCGAAAGGTGTCAAACTTTAGGAATGCGGGTTAGTCGTCAGCGTCGCTATATTTTAGAATTGCTGTGGCAAGCGCAGGAACACCTATCAGCGCGAGAAATTTATGATCGTCTCAATCTGCAAGGAAAAAACATCGGTCATACCTCAGTGTACCAAAACCTAGAGGCTCTATCGGGTCAAGGCATTATCGAATCTGTGGAACGCTGGGACGGCAGACTCTACGGCAACATCAGCGATTCCCACAGTCACATCAATTGTCTGGACAGTCAAGAAATCATCGATGTGCATATCCAACTTCCCCCGGAATTAATTAAACAGATCGAGGCATCGACGGGGGTAAAAATTACCGATTATCGCATCGATTTCTATGGCTATAAACAAAACAAATGAGCCAGATCACTGTATAATTGACCCTGTGAATAGTATCCGTTGACAGGCTGCAACTCTTGTGATTGATCGCCCTCTCACCCTAATTATCATCGATAATGACCCGATTTTCCGCTTGGGTCTGGTGCAGGCCTTGTCGCAGATAGAAAATATTAGTATCGTCACCGAAGGGGATTTAGAAACAATTTTCGCCTTGACTCTTAATCCGGCCCCCGAAATTATTATTATTGATCCTCTCTTTGATTGGTCTTACTGTGAAATTCTCCACTCTCGCTATCCCGAAAGTAAAATTGTTCTATTAACCTTTCCTCTCGACTCCCGACAGCAACTAATCGCCAGAGAATTAGGCATCGCCGGTTATATTCCCAAAGGCACAAACCTAGAGCAATTTATCACTATTTTAGGGCAAATTTCCCGGGATGAATCCCACGATGTTGTCCCTTCCCCTCTCACCATTGCTACCCGTGCAAGTTTAGCTCCTAGCCATTGGTTAATCAGTGCTGGAAAAACGGGATTAAATCGCATCGAAAGTGAATTACATTTAATTGATCTCCATCTTAATCAACAGTCTTTATCCGGCTTTGATCGCTTTTATTGGCAGGGGAGAAAACGAGAACTTTTAGCAGCCCTATGGCTAGTAAGAAAACTAATTCCCCTCGAAGGTAGCTATTACAATTCAGCTTTAGTGACACCCCCAATAATAATTAACAATATCGATCGGGAATTACCAATTTTAAGCCGCGAGCGTCCCCTCTGTGTTTCGGCGGTTTTTGAGTCCACTTTAGCAGTCATTCGCTTCCCTTTAATTAATAGAACAAAGATTAGTTTTGAAATCGATATTTTACAGGATAATCGGCAACGGGAATTATTGTATTTAGTTCTCGATGAAATTCGTAAAAATGTCGATGAAATGAGATATTTACAGATTAGTAGCGGGGAATTAACCAGTCGCTTAAATCTGATTATTTACGATATCTGGGAGAAAGTTACGCGTAAATTTTTAGAAATTAATGCCTCGGTTTATGACGAAATTAGTAAAGGCAGACTTAATGAAATTATTCTGGAAGAAAGAGAGGCAATTCAAATAGAAATCCTCAATAAAATTCCTTTTGCTCTTGACTTATTTTCCTATTTAGTGTACGAAAATAGTTTAACTATTGACGGAGTAGAATACCGAGCTAATGCTCCTGAAACTATCGCCAGAGCCGAAATTATCCTGCAAAATCTCATTCATAATATTGCCAATGCGGTGACGGTAATTATTCTCAATAACTTCTCGGAATCGGAAAGAATCAAACAAAAACTTTACCGGTCAGAATTTCTCATCGCCAGAAAATTAGCTAAAATCCGCAATGAATTATCTTGGAAATACCGACGGCAACAATATTGGCAAGAACCTAAAGATATCTTTGAAAGTCAATATCAATTATTTCACTATAGCGATGGAGAAATTCAATCTCTAGCCATTTATTCCCCCCGACAGGAAGAATTAAACAGTTTAACAGGCATACCCTGGTTAGTTTCGATCGCCTTAGAATTAAGAGACTCTTTATCCCCTCGTTTACGCGCTTTTTTTCGGGTGGTGGGTAATGGAGTAGTCTATATCCTTATCCAAGTTATCGGTAGGGGTATTGGTTTAGTAATTCGTGGGGTTTTACAGGGAGTCGGTAACACTTGGCAGGAAGTCAAAGGTAAAAAGGGATCATGAATTAAGTAGTCGTGCAAAATTAATTTCCTAGTCGAGACAGGAGACGGGATACAGCTATTAGGGATCGGATTTGAGTTTTCAGTTCACTGTTTACTCACAGCAGAAGTCTGACGGAGTAGTGGCTTAGATGTGTAATTAATTGTGCTTAGATACTTAACAGTAATTATCGTCCCATTTCTCGCTTTAATTTTTTCAATTCTTCTTCCATTTCCCATTCTTTAAATTTTAGATCGAGATGATCGTAGTTCGAGCGCTGATAGTCGGATTCTTGGGGTTGATCCCAAAAAGTGGTTTCCCAGTCACGCGACTGATTTTTAGGGGCTTTTTCGGCTTTAATTTGCACTTCTTGACGACGTTGTTGGATCTGTTGCAGTAACTCTTGAGATTGAGTCAGACGTTTTTTCACCCCTTCCATCCGTCCCCAAAGTTGATTACCCTGACGAAATAGAGCCGCCTCGCGTTCACTGGCAGCCTTAACCAAGTCCTGCCGTCCAGCAGCCTTAGCCTTATCAATTCTAGCGTGCCAAGTTTGGATATCTTGGGCAGTGGCCAAAATTTGCTGTTCGAGACGTTGACGCTCATTTTCTAGTGCGCTAATCAGTTTAGCCGTATCGCGCTCCTGTTCGCGCAGTTGTTCCACCAGCGCCTGTAATTCTAATTGGGGATGACTTTTGAGAAATTCTTCCAGTTGGGTTTCAAGAAAGCGACTAACATCATCAAATAGATTGCCCATCTGTGCAGTATCCTAAATTTGCAATTAAAGTCTAGGAGCGATTTTAATCCCCCTCTTCTTAGCATAGGCTAGATCAACCCTAGGTTTAAATATATTTGGGAAAAGTAGTACAAAGATGTTATTCGGCTGCCAGTTAGGGATGGGGAAACCCGTATAATAAAACTAAGTAGCTGGTTATAATTAAATTAAAAATGGATTTTAGGTTCGATCCCCCCTTCCCCCCTTGATAAGGGGGGTGCCGATCCCCCCTTAGTCCCCCCTTAATAAGGGGGGCATCTGATAATTTTTAACGCCTACCTACTTAGAGTGATATTTCCTGAAAACCTCTTAATTGTTTGACTTAAGTGACAACTTCACCAGCTTGGACAGAACGCATCGGTTATCAACGGGATTGGGTGTGGCGCGGTTGGCAAATTCGTTATAGTTTTATGCCGGCAAAAAACCCCCAAGATGCCGATAAACCGCCTTTAATTTTACTGCATGGATTTGGAGCGGCGATCGAACATTGGCGCCATAATATTCCTATTCTCAGCCAAAATCATCGAGTTTACGCGGTAGATTTATTAGGTTTCGGTGGTTCGCGTAAAGTGCAGGTTCCCTATACCGTTAATCTCTGGGTGGAACAAATACACGATTTCTGGCAAACTTTTATCAATAGACCGGTGGTATTAGTGGGAAATTCGATCGGTTCTTTAGTTAGTATGGCCCTAGCGGGTAAATACCCAGAAATGGTAGCCGGATTAGTTATGCTCAGTTTACCCGATGTCAGCCGTCGGCGGGAAATGATCGCCGATTGGTTATTAAATATCGTCACTCCCATCGAAAACTTTTTCACTTCTCCTTGGCTATTAAAACCGATATTTTACTATCTGCGTCGTCCGCAAGTCTTGAAAAAATGGACAGGAATCGCCTACGAAGACAAGAAAGCAGTCAGCGACGAATTAGTACAAATTATCGCCGCCCCAACCCTAGATGAGGGGGCAGCGGAGGCCTTTATTTCCCTAGCACAAGCTGTCAATCATCCCGAATATTGTCCACCGGCAAAGTTAATTTTACCACGCTTAGAAATCCCGATTTTATTGTGTTGGGGCAAGCAAGATCGCATGGTTCCCGTCCAGTTAGCCGAGGGTTTTGTCTCCCTTAATACTAGGATTAAATATGTAGAATTTGACCGGGCCGGTCATTGTTTACAGGATGAATGTCCTGACCGTTTTAACCCAATTTTATTAGAGTGGCTAGAATCTGTTGCTGTTCTTTGAGAGAATAGGGAGAGTGATTGTTGGTGATAGTCCTATGCAAACCTTGGAATCGACGCTCAACCCCCCCGCAACTGCCTCCGAATTCGACACCACGATTCACCGACGCAAAACCCGTCCCGTCCGGGTAGGTAGCGTTACCATCGGTGGTGGTCATCCCGTGGTCGTGCAGTCGATGATTAACGAGGATACCCTTGATATAGATGGTTCCGTGGCCGGTATCCGTCGCCTCCATGAAATCGGCTGTGAAATTGTCCGCGTCACCGTGCCGAGTCTGTCCCACGCCACCGCTTTAGCTAAAATTAGGGAAAAACTGCTCGCCACCTATCAACCTGTGCCGTTAGTAGCCGATGTACATCACAACGGCATGAAAATCGCCCTAGAAGTGGCCAAGCACGTCGATAAAGTGCGGATTAACCCCGGTTTGTACGTTTTCGAGAAACCGAAAGCCGACCGCAGCGAGTACAGTCAAGCAGAATTTGATGAAATTGGCGAAAAAATCGCCGAAACCCTGAAACCTTTAGTAGTTTCCCTGCGAGATCAAGATAAAGCGATGCGAATCGGCGTTAACCACGGTTCTCTGGCCGAAAGAATGCTCTTTACCTACGGTGACACCCCCGAAGGAATGGTACAGTCGGCTTTAGAATTTATCCGCATCTGCGAATCCCTCGATTTTCGCAATCTGGTGGTTTCCCTGAAAGCTTCCCGGGTGCCAGTTATGGTAGCCGCCTATCGTCTCATGGTTAAGCGCATGGATGAGTTAGGGATGGATTATCCCCTGCACTTGGGGGTTACTGAGGCAGGAGATGGGGAATACGGACGAATTAAATCCACTGCTGGGATTGCCACTCTCTTAGCGGACGGTATTGGTGATACGATTCGCGTTTCTCTGACGGAAGCTCCCGAAAAGGAAATTCCCGTCTGTTACAGCATTCTCCAGGCCCTGGGACTGCGGAAAACTATGGTCGAATACGTTGCCTGTCCTTCCTGTGGTCGCACTCTTTTTAATTTAGAAGATGTCCTGCAGCAAGTGCGCGCAGCGACTAAACACCTCACCGGACTCGATATCGCCGTTATGGGTTGTATTGTCAATGGACCGGGAGAAATGGCCGACGCAGACTATGGTTATGTGGGGAAACAGGCCGGTTATATCTCCCTTTATCGCGGTCGCGAGGAAATTAAACGCGTCCCCGAAAGCGAAGGAGTCAGCGAGTTGATTAATTTAATTAAAGCCGATGGCCGTTGGGTAGAACCTTAATTAGTTTTACCGGTAGGGGTTGACATCGATTCAACCCCCGATCATCGGCGAGAATTTGTTACAATGGAAAGCTTGCTAGAAATTGCCGCCCCAGAGAGTCCATGCTACCTACACGCGATTGTGTTCGTCAAACCCCCGCTTACACTCCGGGAGAACAGCCCCAAAGCGCGGGATTTACCAAACTTAACACCAATGAGAATCCCTATCCCCCACCGGCGGAAATTTTTGCCCACCTGCCAGAGCAATTAGAGAAAGTCCGACTCTATCCCGATCCTATCTCCAAAGAGTTACGGCAAACGGCGGCGGAATTATACGGCATAGCAGCCGATCAGATAATCGCGGGTAATGGCTCCGATGATATACTTAATATTGCCCTGCGAACTTTTGTTAACCCTTGCGAAAGCGTCGCTTTTTTGGATTTAACCTATTCCCTTTACGAGACAATTGCCCGGGTACACGGGGCAAATATTATCGAATTTCCCACTAATGATAAATTTGAATTAGCCGGACCGATTATTTGTCCGGAAGCGAAATTAATTTTTCTAGCTTCTCCTAATCCTCCCGTCGGGAAACATCTTGAGCGCGACTATTTAGAAGCAACCTGTGCTAATGCGTCGGGATTGGTATTAATTGATGAAGCTTATGTGGATTTTAGTGATGACAATCATCTCGATTTTCTCTCCCGTTACGATAATGTCATCATTAGTCGCACCATGTCGAAAAGTTATAGTTTAGCGGGGTTAAGAGTCGGTTTCGGTTTTGCTTCCGGGGCCATTATCGAACAGATGGATAAGGTGCGTGATTCCTATAATTTAGATCGCATCGCTCAAACTTTAGCCACAGCAGCTTTAAAACACCATAATTATTTTGAGCAAGTTTGGCAAAAAGTCCGTCAAACCCGCAGCCGTTTAATTACTTCTTTGCGGGAGTTGGGATTTATTGTTTTTGACTCGGAAGCTAATTTTATCCTCGCTTCTCCCCCCCAGATTAGTGCCAGTGAGTTATATAATCAACTCAAAGACCGTCAGATATTAGTGCGATATTTTAAACATCCTCGCATTCAGAATTATGTGCGGATTTCTATCGGCACTGATGAGGAGATTGATCGCCTTTTATCTGCTATTCAAGAGATTATGGGAACAAATTAATCTCTATTTTCGTCAGGGTTTTATTAGCATTTTAAACCCTAATAACTTCTCGAAAAAAAGGCTAGATTGATCGGAACAAAGCAGCGACAAACAAGGGTCTAATGGCCTGTCGTTTCTCCCGATTACTAGCCTTGGCTATCAAGATTATTAGTCCCACAAAAGGATTAAATACTAGCGCACAAATTCTTGAACTTATGCAATTTTATCCCCAAGGAATCACAGTTCAAGAATTGAGCCAACGCTTAAATCGTCCCGTTTCTATGCTCAATCTTTGTCTAAAATCTTTGGTTGCTTCTAAAAAAATCGTGGCCAGAAAAAATGATAATCAGTGGGTTTATACTAGACCTCTTGTAAAAATCAAAAACTGTTGTTAGGGTTAGGAGTCGGTCGTCAGGAGTCAGGAGATAGGAGATTATTTTATTTATTCTCCCCACACCCCACACCCCACACCCCACACCCTGTCCCCACGAAAAACTTTTTCAGCAGACCCTAATTATTACCCCTATTGCTGAATAACTATTTTAGGCTGTAGATAGTATTCATCTTCTGCGACAACTATCTCACCAATGCCGAGAAATTGAGCCTCTAAAGACTCCACAGCAACCAGAGAACTGATTATAACATTTGCATCGGTGAGATTAATTTTTCTGCCGTGAAACCAATCGATAACTCTTTCTGATGTCAAAGAAATCCAGTCTAGATGCGCCAAGGCAATGCGAGGCGAAATTAAACCCTCAGAATTAGCCATTAAAGCTTCCAGATTAATACTATCAGCTAATTGAAAACCACAGCTTTCCGTGCGAGTTAAACCGGCTAAAGTGCCACCCACAGCTAACACCTTGCCCAAATCTCTGGCCAGGGAACGAATATAAGTCCCCGATCCACAGTGAATATCTAGCTCTATTTGCGGAAATTCGCCCTCTAACCAGCCTAAAACCGTAATTTGGTCAATTTTGACCTGACGAGGCTCCACTGCGATTATTTCCCCTTTGCGAGCCAATTCGTAGAGACGGCGACCATCCTGGTGAATAGCACTATACATCGGCGGAATCTGGGCAATATTGCCAATAAATTCCGCTAAATGGGGCTTAACTGCCTCTAAAGTTAAATCGCCACAGGGACAAGTGGCGATCGCTTTTCCCGTAATATCATCGGTATCGGTGCTGAGTCCTAACTGAATTTTTGCCCGATAAGCCTTATTTTCGGGTAAATAGGGCAGTAATCGGGTGGCAGCCCCGACGGCGATCGGTAAAACTCCCGTAGCCATAGGATCTAAAGTTCCGCCATGGCCGACTCGTTTTGTCTTAAGAATTTTTCGGACTTTGGCCACACAATCATGAGAAGTCCAATCGGGGGGTTTATTGAGATTTAAAAAGCCAAACATTATGAATTATCAATTATGAATTATGAAGTGGGGAGACGGGGAGAATAGATAAAAGCAATCTCCTCAATTCTGAATACTGACGGCTGATAGCTAAAAATCTGACGTATTATATAATTGCATAACTTCGCTTAAAGGTAAACGGGAACGAACACCGATAGAAAGGTCAGAAAAATGACCAAGATCATAATGATCAACAGCAGCGCGAGCAATCATAGCGGCGTTATCTGTACAGAGTTTAAGTGGCGGAAAATAGACGGTTAAATCATGATTTTTGGCGGCAGTTTCCAGATGATTTCTTAAGGCACTATTAGCAGCTACTCCTCCCCCGATCGCAATAGTTTTTAAGCCATAATCTAAGGCACAATTGATTGTCCGACGGGTTAAACTTCTGGCTACCGTATCTTGAAAACTAGCGGCTATGTCAGCTACAGGTAAATTATCTGGCTCGAATTTCTCTACTAAGCGCAAAACAGCAGTTTTTAAACCGCTAAAACTGGAATCGTAGGCATGAAAACCGCCGGTTGGTAAAGATATTTTACCTTCCGGTAAGGGAAAAGCTTGGGGATTACCATCTTTAGCAATGCGATCAATTATCGGACCTCCGGGATAACTTAAGTTTAATAATCGTGCCACTTTATCAAAAGCTTCTCCAGCTGCATCATCTCTAGTAGTTCCTAATTGTTGATATTTACCGCAGGCCTGCACATGGATTAAACTGGTATGACCCCCGGAGACTAAAAGAGATAAAAAAGGAGGTTTAAGATCAGATTCAGCGAGATAGGAAGCATAGATATGACCTTCGAGATGATGAATGCCGATAAAGGGTTTATCGTGGATAATAGCCAGGGTTTTGGCCGCCGTCATTCCCACCATTAAAGCACCTACTAAACCGGGAGCAACTGTGACGGCTATTCCATCAATTTCTGACCAAGTTAACCCCGTTTCTTGCCAAGCTTTTTCTAGACAAAAATTAATGGTTTCTAGGTGTTGTCGGGAGGCCATTTCTGGCACAACACCGCCATAGGGACGATGGAGATCAATTTGAGAAGAAACCACACTACTCAACACCTGGTTATTGTTAACAATAGCCACAGCCGTTTCATCGCAACTGGTTTCGATCGCTAAGATAATTGTCATAAATTAATCAGTAAATCGTCAGACACCCCCCTTATTAAGGGGGGATTAAGGGGGTATCCATCTTTAATTTAATTATAACCACTTACTTAATTTTGCTTAGGTACTTAATTAAAATTAAAGTTATCGTTCAGCGATTTCCATAGCCACCACCGCCAGGGGTTTCAATAATAAAAATATCACCAGGGTTCATTTCTACAGTCGCTGTACCGGGCAATTCTTCAATAGTTCCATCGTTTCTTTCCACGGCATTACGTCCTATTCTACCTGCTTTTCCTCCCGCTAGTCCAAAGGGGGGAATCTGGCGATTACCCGATAAAATATTAGCAGTCATGGACTCTTGAAATTTAATTCTTCTAATGACACCATCACCTCCAGAATATTGTCCCTTACCGCCACTATCGGGGCGAATGCTAAAACTTTCCACTAATACAGGATAACGCATTTCTAATACTTCTGGATCGGTGAGACGGGAATTAGTCATCTGGGTTTGTACGGCAGCAGTTCCCGCAAAATTTGCTCCCGCACCAGAACCGCCACAAATAGTCTCATAATATTGATATTCTTGATTGCCAAAAGTGAAATTATTCATCGTTCCTTGACTGGCTGCTTGAATGCCTAAAGCACCGTATAAAGTATTAACTATTGCTTGAGAAGTTTCTACATTTCCTGCTACTACGGCCGCCGGATAAACGGGATTAAGAAAACAGCCAGATGGGATAATTAAATGGAGGGGTTTGAAACAGCCAGCATTTAAAGGAATTGCCTCCTCCACAAGGGTACGAAAAACGTATAAAACCGCCGCTCTTGTCACTGCTAGAGGTGCATTAAAATTATTATTTAACTGGTTAGATGTGCCAGTAAAATTAATAATTGCTTGACAATTATCAATATCTATGGTGATCTTGACCTTGATGACAGCACCGTTATCCAGATAATAAGTAAATTCACCATCTTTTAAGACAGATATAGCTTTTCTAACCGCTAATTCCGCATTATCTTGAACGAACTGTTGATAGGCTTTAACCATAGCTAATCCGTAGCGCTCAACCATATTATGTAATTCTCTTTCCCCCTTGGCATTAGCGGCTATTTGTGCCTGAAAATCGGCAATATTTTGGGCGATATTGCGTGCAGGAAAAGGACTATTAGTTAAGTGATTAATTAATTCTTGTTCCCGAAACTGTCCCGCTGCTACCAGCAAAAAATTATCGAATAAAATTCCTTCTTCGCTAATATGGACAGAATGGGGAGGCATAGAACCGGGGGTAATTCCACCGATATCAGCTTGATGTCCCCGGGAGGCAAGATAAAATAATATTTCCTGATTTTGGCGGTCAAAAATAGGACTAATTACTGTGACATCTGGCAGGTGAGTACCGCCATTATAAGGATTATTAGCCAGATAAACATTCCCTGGACGAATCGTCTCACCTTTATCCTGAATTAAGCTTTTGACACTATCGGCCATAGAACCTAAATGGACGGGAATATGAGGAGCATTAGCGATTAAATTTCCTACCTCATCAAAGATAGCACAGGAGAAGTCTAGACGTTCTTTAATATTGACACTTGCTGCCGTATTTTGGAGAGTAATCCCCATTTCTTCGGCAATAAATTGATAGAGATTTTTAAAGATTTCTAGATAAATAGGATCGGCAACGGTAGTTATTTCTGTGCAATGAGAATCTAGAGGAGACATAGGAAAATCAGTTATCAGTTATCAGTTATCAGTTATCAGTTAGCTGTCTCTTGTCTTTTTTATCCTCCTCTGTCGGAGTGGCTCTCTTATTCTTTGTGTGATCAGTTTAACTTGCATAGGAGCGATCTTTGTGTCCTTTGTGTCTCTGTGGTTCATTCCACTTGCTCGCCAGACTATATCTTAGAACACATTTTACCCACCAAACCCAAGAGAGCCTGGGAACCTCCTGTCTCCTCACCCAAGAGAAGATTTTTGATTTTTGGAGCAGATCCACTGATACGGGCTGACTGAGATATAATCGCAGTCAGTACCAGAGGGTGAATTATGGATAAAACCAGCTTGATCGATAAAGTGCAACAAATGGCTAATAAACGCGATTATTTACTGCAATTGCGCGATAAACCCGACATTGGCGGCCTGAGATTAGATGTTAATCAAGCTCTTGAGGAGTTGGATGAATTACTCGATGAGTTTCAAGCAACTTTTCCTGAAGAAAAACTTAGTTAACTATCCGACTCGACGGGATTGATGTTTGTCCGATTGTGCTAATTTTCCCAAGTAATCGATCGCTTTGATCAGAGCTTGGGAAGATATATCTTTAGAGCAGTATAGGTCAAAAGCTATACTTTGATTATTTTTTTCCATTGGAAGCTTTGGCAAGGAACTATAGGCGATAATGCGAATATAAGGGTCGAATTGTTTGATCTGAATAGCGGCACTGTGTCCATCTAAGACAGGCATCTGTATATCTAAAATAATTACATCTGGTTGACAACTTTTCGCCAAGTCGATCGCCTGTTGACCATTAACCGCAATTCCCACCACCTGACAATCCTGCTGCTGGGAAATTAAAATCTTGAGTCCTAAACAGGTTAACTCTTGATCGTCAGCAATTAAGACTTTAATTAGGTCTCTTGGCTTCATTATAATTATTTTGCATTCCCTAGAGGTCTCACCTTTTATCATTGTAGAGGCTGTTTGTCTTTTTGCCTTCACTTCACGACACTTCCCATCACCCCATCACCCCAATTCAGGTTCTTCGGTTTATGTGATGCAATGGACGAAGTTATAATGGATGAAACCCTACCGTAAACTTTTGTAAAGTTACCGCTGACAATCCGAAATCCGGAATTTAAAATTGTAGCCATTTACAGAGTAGTAGTGAGGCGCTGGTTATGGAGAGAGAACAGATACTAATACAGCTTCGCAGTCTCAATCAAGTCAGCAAGACTCTCATCCGCTGTAAGAGTCAGGAAGAAGCCATACAGGTAGCACTGCAAGAAGTGCGCGAGAAATTAAACGTGCAAGTGGCATCGATTTTTCTTTTTTCTAAGGATGGTGTCCTCAAACGCTTTGGTATTGATGGCGTTGATAGAGAGGGTAATCCTCTCCCTGCGTCATGGCTGGCTGACGAAACTTACAAACCTGACGAAAGTTTTTCTGGAAAGGCAGTACCTCCTACTGGCTTAGATTTATTGGATTCAACTTATGGAGAACCACAATATTCTAATAATATTATGAGAGATTTTCCAGATATGAAGTATGGCAAAGAATATCAGGATACTTTAGGATATTTAAGGTGCGGTATTTCAGTTCCTCTCAATGGCTTTAATAGAACTTTTGGTACATTAGAAGTGTTAAATAAAAGTGACAGCAATGGATTCCAAAATGAAGATTTATCCTGGTTAATGCTAATTAGCACCACTGTTTCTAAGATCATATCAGATTTTGGTAGAAGGAAAAATCTAGAAGAATATAATAAAATCACTCAAGAAATTATATCTTTAGGAGCGGAGCATAAATTCAATCAAAATGAATTTACAAAAATACTAGAATCAATTGCCGACGATCTGGTTTCAGACCTGACTCCTTATAAGGTTTGTATCTTGCGTATCAAGAATAAAAACAATGAATTAGAAATCGTCAAAATATCTACAACAAATGATATTTGTGGAGAACGCGACAATAAGCCAGTAAAAGTGGTAGATGGCATTGTAGGACAGGTATTTAAAACCAACACTGCCGAGTATATCAATGATATTGAAAACTACAAAAAACCATATTTTAATAAAACATGGATAGAAAAAAATAGCTTAAAATCTCATGCGTGTGTACCACTTTCAATTGAAGGTAATGTTGTTGGCACTATCTCTGTTTACACTGGCTACAAGCGTGAATTTTATGATAGCGATAAATCATTTTTGAGGACCATATCATTTTTGACGGCTGCGATTATATACATAGTTCAGTACAAAGAAGAGTTATCTAAAGAAAGAATAGAATTAGAAAATGAAAAGCGTGAATTCCACAATAAGGTTTATGCTCAAGGATTTGACACTAATTTAAAGAGCTTCCTTCACGAATATAAGAATGAATTAATTGACATCTCTTATAACCTACAAAAACTGTTGAATGATAGTGGCAAAAGTAATAGAGAAAAAGAGCGAATTGTTAGTGAGCAAATAGAATGGATAGACAGGCGTATAGAAGGTATAAGATCTGAATTTGAATCAGAATCTAGCGTTCCTACCGCTATCGATATCAATGACTTAGTAAGAAAGGCTGCCAAGTTTTTTGATTTGGCTTCCAGAGACATTGAAGTTGTAATTATACCAGACAAAACCATACCAATCATTGAGGTTGATGAAACGAAATTTAAGCAAATCATCCACAACTTAATTGCCAATGCGATAGAAGCGATTGAAAAAGCCAAGCCCAAAAAAGCAAAGATTTTCATCAAAACTTTCATTGTGACATCTGATGGTATAGAATATATACAGATTAGCATTGAAGACAATGGATCAGGCATACCCAATGAAATCAAAGATGAAGTTTTCAAAAAAGGATTTTCGACTCGCAAATCTGAAGGAGGTACAGGCATGGGGCTGTATGTCGTCAGTGAAATCCTGCGCGAACATGGTGGTAAAATATACTACGACTCCACCGTTGGCAAGGGAACCACATTTTTTGTAAATATTCCACTCAAGTGGTATCAACTTTGATCTATAATGTAAAAACACAACAAAAGGAGAATTAAAATGTCAGCAGCAATATTTGATAATCGATCTATGTGCAGAGCAGTATTGAAAAGAGAAAAAGAAGTTGTATTAATGGAAGATAGTTTAGCCGTAAAAGAAGCCATTAAAGAGGTTATAGAAGGAGAAGTAGGCTGGATAGTCAAAATGGCAAGAAACAGTGATGAAGTTGCTGATTTAGCCAAAAACGGAGAAGCAGCAATTTATATTATTGACAATAAAATTGGAGATAATCCTACTGAAGGTTTAACAGCTTTGGAAAAGATCAATAATATAAATAAAGACATACCTGTAGCAATATTTTCCGCACATCCAAGCTATAAAATTCGAGCAGAAAAAATAAACAATAATTTGGTGATTTATGAAGTGAAGGGGACTAGCCTAAAAGAAAATGCTCGCCACATTATAACAGCATTCGTAAATCGCTTGCGGCAACTCATTGATGAAATACAGAATAAAATTAAGAATAGTGATGATGAGTATCGAAATATATTTATTGAACTGCTTGAAAAAGAAAAGTTAGAATTAGAAAGAGATCGACAAAAACTTATATCTATTGAACTGCCTGAAAAAGAAAAGTTAGAATTAGAAAGAGATCGACAAAAACTTGAACTTGAACAACTACCGGCAAAAAATACAAGTGCTACATTATCTATACCTACAGATATGGATAGCAATTTTGAAGCATACGAAAAATGTCAATCAGATAGGGATTGGTTGGCAAAATATGAAAGCAAGTATGTTGCTTTTGTAGGTGGCGAGCAAGTTTTTCCAGAAATTGTAGATGAACAAGAACTGCTGAAATTCATAAGGGAGAAGTATCCCGAAAAATCACAACTAAAATTATTTACAAAAGTTCAAAAAGTTGTTAAAAAGACAAGTATCCTGACAGACGAAGCAGATGTCGTGATTGACTTACCAAGTTCTTTAGATATATTCTACAAATTTGAATAAAGGATAAAGACTATGTACAAATACGGTAATCTCCAATCACCAAGTGGTCTATATCCACTATGTCCAGAAGCTAAGATTGTAGTTTCTCATACCTCAGATAGATCTATTATTAGTCGTCCCATTCTAGCTATTATTGACACTGGTGCAGTAATGACTGTTGTTCCTGGAGAAATTATTCAAGAGTTAGCAAGGATAAGTCCTTTATATCCTTTTGGACAAAGGTCATTCAGAATGGCTAATAATCAGACTGGTGAACTGCTAACATATCTAATATACCTTAGAGTAATTGATACTACAAACCAGATAGATTTTCAGGGTGAGATTGAAGTCGTATCAATTCCCAGTAAAGAATATGCTGCCATTGGTAGAGACATTTTAAATCAGAATAAAGTCGTGTTTAATGCACCAAGACAAAAATGGGGGTTTAATTGTGATGAAGAAGATTGTGCGCTTTCTTAACTATACTTTTCTCGGTAAGATTGAAACTAATTCTTATGAAACTATTCTTCTTGAAGAATTGGGTGAAGCTCCTCAAAACCCATCTAAGCGTCCATCTTCTAAAGATTTAGCAACCACTAAGCTAATTTTAACAACTAATTGGATTTTAGCGACAATCTTAGTTTTTTTTGGTTTAACTATGTTTATTTATGCTGTTTTCTATAGGAGTGAAAAAGTACCTGACTATATTAGCAATCCCTTCTACACGGTTTTAGGCTGGTTTGGGAATGCTTATGCATCTTTCCTAAGAATCGATCAGAAATAAGCAACGGAGTTGACTTATGAGTAAAGAAGACTAATCTGAGTGGTGCTATACGATTGTAGAAAAGAAAACCTACTACGTTAGAAACTCGCCCTCCCAGTTAGCAAATTGTCCCCTTGACTGAGACAATCAGCCATAAGCAGCTAGTTAAAACTCACCATAACAGCACCCACTATCGAATCCGTCTTACAATCTAAATACAATAGTGCGATCGCCAATCTTGTAGGGTGCGTTCCCTAATGCAAGTCCTACTGCTCCAGCGATCGATTTTGGGGAACGCACCATGCCCATGGATTGAAGCTGTGGGTTTAAGTGCGATGCCGCTCTGGTGGGCCCAGTTGGGGAATGTTAGCGAAGATTCCCAATGTTTAGGTTAAAATAGAGGGCAAAAGTTGCCCCAGGGTCAAGCCAATGACAGTTCGTCAACCCCGCTACAGCAAAGAAGAATTCGCTCGACGTGGTAATGAGATTTATGAATCTCAGGTACGTTCTCAAGTGGAGGAGGGAAATCACGGGAGAATTGTGGCGATCGACATCGAAACTGGAGCGTTTGAGCTTGCCGACGATACGATTACTGCTACCGATCATCTCTAGGAGCGTGTCCCTGATACTCAACCTTGGCTGATTCGTATTGGACATAGAGCCGTCTTCCGTTTTGGCAGTCGCAGCCAGAGAAAGCCAGTATGATGTGTGAGGATGAGTCTTTTGTATGGCTTTAAACTTCAGATTGAGGCAGTGGAAGGTGGGCGCGTTACGATCGAAGCTTTATGACTCAGCCAAAGTTATCGGTGAAGACGGTCTAACTTAACCGTTATACTGAATCGGTTTTTAATAGCATGATTAACTCCTAATCCAACTTGAAAAACCCGCTCCCCCCCACTGTTGACTTAAACCCCCCACTGATCACTGAAAAAGGCCTAACTTTGGGCAAAAATCTGGTTTGTGTCCCCTCTTAGCGATAAAATTTCTACATCTGGACCGTCGAAAAGTATAAGTTTTGTAAAGTAAAATTAAGAAGGGAGACAAATTTAAGATAGCCAACGTATGGAAGTAACTTTTACCGCTGCCGAATCCCTAGAAATTGTTGTTGCTGAACAAACCATCCCGATTCAGCATTATCTGCGCCAACCGCAAAGATTAGTACAGGCTATCGTTGAGACTAGCTTAACAGAACACTTGTCTGAGAATAGGTTTCGCCTAAAAATGCGTCCCCTAAACTTCTTGAATATGTACTATTTTCAGCCCACGGTTATTCTCAATGTCTGGGCCACCTCTGAGGGGACGATATTTTTGCAATCAGAAGACTGTCAGATCAAAGGTATTGATTATATCAACGATCGCTTTAGCCTCAATGTTCAAGGCAAACTCGCTCCTGTGGAAAAAAATAATCAAACCTATCTAGCGGGGAAAGCCAATCTTGAGGTGAAAGTTGCCCTACCACCACCATTATGGTTAACCCCGCGTCCGCTGTTAGAAATCGCCGGTAATAGTCTCTTAAAAGGGGTTTTATTGCGGATTAAACAGCGTTTAATGAGTCAATTGTTGCAAGATTACCAACAATGGGCTAAACAGGATATTATTGCCCAAAATTACCCCGAAACGATTCTCGATCTCTCCCTTAGTTAAATAAAAATATGAGTTGGACAAAAGTATTATCTGTAGATTCCCTTGCCCCCGGCGCCCGTCAAGTGGTAAAAGTGGGGGAAAATTCCATTCTGTTGATTAACAATAACGGTCAATTCCACGCCGTCGGTAATCGTTGTCCTCATTTAAAATTATCGATGACGAAGGGCAAAATTACCGAAGACGGCGCGATCGTTTGTCCCTGGCATCGTAGTTCTTTTGATCTCTGTAGCGGTGCTGTCAAAGATTGGATTACCTGGCCCCCTGTGGTTAACAAAGCGATGGCGGCAGTTTCTCAACCCCAAGCTTTACCCGTTTATCCCCTTCGCATCGAAGACGGCAGCATCTGGATAGACGCATAACCGCTCACCGAGGGGGGGGTTTTGGGCAACCTAAAGAGCAGTTCACTCGACAATGGGGTAATCTTGGAGAATGTCAAACCCTACCTCGCTCGCTTCCGTAAAAACCCAGTTATAGACTGTTTCCCCCTCCGCTCCGGTGATCCCCACTCTCCTGTATATTTTTTAAACAGGATTTAGTATAAAATACCGTCATGTCAGCCTAGGAGTGGAAGGCTTTGCAGTAGAAATAATAAGCCAGAGCTTATTTAATACAAGTGTTTGCTTATTTTAGCCAAAAATTATTAACTTTAATTGGTTTCGTTTAAAAGTTGAGAACGAAGCAAATCGATCGCATCTAAATAACTCGGCATCGGTTCATCACCTAACAGACAAGCACTGCGATCCACGCTAATCATATCATCACCCCAAAACACCTGACCCAGAGGAATAGATTTTCCTCGATCCGGTCGCCAATTACTACTAAAATATTTAAGATTAGCGTCCACCACTGCCCCATCAAAAAGATGACCGATACAAAAATAAACATCCTGTAAAATTAGCGGTACGGAGGGGCGATGTAATTGCCCCCGCGAGTTAGGACTACGGGCTTTATAATGACTACGGGGAAAGAGTCCATAGAGATTTTTTAAAGAAGCAGAAATCAAGGGTTTATCCTTTAAATGGGTGCGTTTTAAGGTTCCAATTGTGATCCGACAATCCACTTCTTCGATAATTTTAGGGGCAAACATCGAGGGAAACCGGACAGGAAAAGGGGAAAGATTCGGATATTCTTGCTGGGTTAAACTATCAGCATCAAGAATGGTTATTCTGGGATCGAGAATAGATTTTACCCCCAAAATATCGATAATCTCTCTCAAAGAAATAGCCGAACAAACTCCCTCTAATAAGATAATTTCTGCCCCAGGATTTACCCCCCTCAATCCTCGCAAAACTTGACTTAATACCGGCAGACTAACCGTTACTGGTGGTGGCACAGGATAACCTAAATTAGGGCTCTTCGTTACCCTTTATGCTAAATCAACATACAAGATGCCAAGATAACATACTTCTAACCCAAAAATTCCGAAAGTTTCTAAAGCCATAGCCTCTCCGTTTTATTAGTTTAAGTTTATTGTTGATTCCCTCGACCACC
>NZ_JAPZSS010000167.1:0-2442 GCF_027532015.1 Microcystis sp. LE19-131.1A
TAGAATTTTATCATCAAGATACAGGAATCGGAGACGACGTTTTGGTCTGAGATTTAATTTAATCGCTGGCATTTACAACTACGAACTTGCTTTAGGCTATAATCAAGTAGCTGAATAAGACTTTTGCAGGAGGTCTAGTAATTACTTTTGAGGTTTCCCCGGCGGCAAAACTCACTACCCCACTGGGTAAGACTCCCCCAGCAAAATCCGTGGCATTGGCAGGATTGGTTCCGCTGCCGGTAACTGCCCAACTGACGTTATTGGTTCCCGTGGTATTAACCGCACGAGTGACGGTGAAAGTAAAGGCTTTACTGCCACTGTTGCCCTCGGTTTGACTGGCACTGGTGGCGGCAATGGCGAGGGTGGGAACTGTGGGACCACCCACATTTAAGGCCCACAATTCCTGACCGTTAACGCCGTTATTGGCAGTGAAGAACAAAGTATTGCCCACTACCTTCAGACTGCTGGGGCCGTAGCCAGAGGCACCGGGGATGATGTCGCCCACCAGAACCGTACCGGCCGCCGTGCCGTCGCTCCTCCACAATTCAATACCGTTCACGACGTCAAAAGCAGTGAAGTACAGGGTACTGCCCACTGCTGTTAGATAGCGGGGGTTGGAGCTAGAGGAACCGGGGTCGATGTCTCTGACCAGAACCGTACCCGCGGCCGTGCCGTCGCTTTTCCACAATTCAATACCGTTAACGCCGTCATCGGCAGCGAAGAACAGGGTACTGCCCACTGCCGTCAGATAGCGGGGGAAGGACCAAGAGCCAGGGTTGATATCTTTGACCAGAACCGTACCAGTCGCCGTGCCGTCGCTTTTCCACAATTCTTGACCGTTCACGCCGTTATCGGCAGTGAAGAACAGGGTACTGCCCACTGCCGTCAGATTTTCAGGGAAGGACCCAAAGGAACCGGGGCGGATATCCTTGACCAAAACCGTACCGGCCGCCGTGCCGTCGCTCTTCCACAATTCCTGACCGTTCACGTCGTCATCGGCAGTGAAGTACAGGGTACTGCCCACTGCCGTCAGACGGTTGGGGGAGCGGATGTCGGCCACCGCAACTGTACCGGCTACCGTGCCGTCGCTCTTCCATAATTTATGTTGCAAACCGTTGTTATAGGCAGTGAAGAACAGGGTATTGCCCACTGCCGTCATATTGCCGAACAAGGCACCGGGAGCGGCAAAGTTGTCACTGACCAGAACCGTACCGGCCGCCGTGCCGTCGCTCTTCCATAATTCCCTCGAGCCGATATTGAAGAACAGGGTATTGCCCACTGCCGTCAGATAGCGGGGGAAGGAGCCAGAGGAACCGGGGCGGATATCTTTGACCAAAACCGTACCGGCCGCCGTGCCGTTGCTCTTCCATAATTCTTGACCGTTAAGGCCGTCACGAGCGGTAAAGAACAGGGTGTTGCCCACTGCCGTTAGATAGCGGGGGGAGCGGATGTCGGCCACCGCAACTGTACCGGCTACCGTGCCGTCGCTCTTCCATAATTCATAACCGTTAACGTCGTCATCGGCGATGAAGTACAGGGTACTGCCCAGTGCTGTCAGATTTTTGGGGTAGGAGCTAAAGGCACCGGGACGGATATCTACTAAAAAAGGAACGGAGCCGTCGTCGTCAACAATAGTCACGGTTGCCGTAGATGGAGTGCCGAGAGTAGCTCCGTTGGTGGGATTGGAGAGGGTGACAGTAAAGTTTTCGTTCGGTTCTACCGTTGTATCTCCCTGGACGTTAACAGTAATCACTTTACTGGTTTCCCCCGCCGCAAAACTCACGGTTCCTGATGGTAACAATCCCCCAACAAAATCGGCAGCGTTGGCGGGATTGGTTCCCGTGCCAGTAACTGCCCAAGTGATGTTATTGGTTCCGGTGGTATTGCCAGAACGAGTGACGGTGAAGGTAAAGGCTTTGCTGCCACTGTTGCCCTCGGTTCGACTGCTGCTGGCGGCAGCAATGGTAAAAGCAACATCGTCATTGGTAATTGTTCCCGTCACTGGAGTGGTCGTACCTACTGTATAACCTGTCCCCGCAGCAAGGGTTAAAGCAACAGTTTCGTTATTTTCAACTATTGTGTCAGCAGTGGGGTCAACTGTTACAGTCGCAGTCGCTGAATTAGCAGCAAAGGTGACAGTATTGGTAGTCCCTGTACGAGTGTAGTCGGTATTAAGAGTCGCTGTCCCTCCGAGGGTGTAATTGACTGTTAAGGGATTGGTTGTTACACCAGAACGGGTGAAGGTATAGACTAAGTTAGCTGTCCCATCTTCTGTCACGCTACTGGGAGAAATAGAAAGAATAACAGTTTGTGCATTAGTAAAGTCACTAACATCAAGAATCTGCAAGCCATAGCCTTCATCAGCTACGTAAGCGTAGTTACCGACTACTTGCACATCCCTAGCAGAGCCAGAAGTATCATAATTACCCTTAAGAGTAGGTG
>NZ_JAPZSS010000245.1:0-10801 GCF_027532015.1 Microcystis sp. LE19-131.1A
GATCGCTCCTCCTAAAAGGATAATTAACGTCCAAACTTGATTTTTTTGGGTTCCTTCCACCTTTTCTAGTCTTCTATCCATCCCATCGACTTTCTCAGTTAGTTTTGCTTGTCCTACCTCTAGCTTAGTTAGCCGTTCGTCGATTTTGTCAAATTTCTGGTTAATATCTTGTTGCAAGGTATCGATTTTTTGGTTAACTTCCTTGATGCTGTCTTTGATTTCCTTGAGGACGGATTCAAGACTATAAGTAACGGTTTCGTTAGACATTTTGGTAACATCCCTGGGAGTAATGATAGTATAATAATTTTATTTTAATCCTAAATCTGGTTATTAAAGACTGATTACCTATTGCCTAGGATTTAGTATTAAGTAGGTAGGCGTTAAAAATTATTAGATGCCCCCCTTATTAAGGGGGGATTAAGGGGGGATCGAACCTAAAATCCATTTTTAATTTAATTATAACCAGCTACTTATAGTAATATTTCTAAGGATTGCCAGAAAAGAAAGAGCGCCACGCTGCCGTGCCGATCGCTCCTCCTAAAAGAATAATTAACGTCCAAACTTGATTTTTTTGGGTTCCTTCCACCTTTTCTAGTCTTCTATCCATCCCATCGACTTTCTCAGTTAGTTTTGCCTGTCCTACCTCTAGCTTAGTTAGCCGTTCGTCGATTTTATCAAATTTCTGGTTAAAATCCTTCTGTAGGCTATCAAATTTCTGGTTAACATCCTGTTGGAAGGTATCGATTTTTTGGTTAACTTCCTTGATGCTGTCTTTGATTTCCTTGAGGACGGATTCAAGACTATAAGTAACGGTTTCGTTAGACATTTTGGTAAAATCCCTGGGAGTAAGTTTTTTTACGCACTTTCCGTTGATACTACAATAATTTTATCTTAATACTAATACCATTTTTCTCAAGTAATGGCAGAGATGGTTAATTGCCCTCATCCCCAACCCCTTTCTGGGAGAGGGGAGTAGGATACCTGTCACGAATAAAGAAAAATGGTATTATGTTAAAATGTTGAGGGCTTCGTTTTTGGGTCTGATTTGTTGTTATATTGATCAGACTATACCTGATGAGCCTTTCTTAATCAGGCCTCGAGGCTGATGTGTTTCCTTTTTGAATTGGTGTTTTTGTTAGTAACGAAGCTGATAAGCGGTAGGGTAAATAAAAAATGACAGAACAAACTTGGTGGGTACAAAAATGGTTAGAACTACTCGATTCCTATCGCTTTAAAAAACGCTTGGAACGAGCTAGACTCTACGCTAGAGAGGGCAATGTTTTAAGTATTGACTTTGAAGACTCGCAAGTTATTGCTAGAGTACAAGGCAGTGAACCCGAACCTTATATAGTGGATTTATCCCTAGCGGCTTTTAGTGATGAAGAATGGGATTATATTATTAAGCTTCTCTCCAAAAAAGCCATTTATTCTGCTCAATTACTCACCGGACAAATGCCCGATCATATCGAGCGTGTTTTTATCGATAGTGGGGTAAATTTATTTCCCTTTTCCCTAGCTGATATTCGCTCCCGTTGCACCTGTCCCGATCAAGCCAACCCCTGCAAACATATAGGAGCAGTATATTATCAATTGGGCGATCGTTTTAGTGTCGATCCCTTCCTGCTTTTGCAACTGCGCGGCCGAAGCAAAAGCCAAATTCTGGAAGCTTTACGCGAAAAACGCTCCTATTCCTCTGATAATCAACCTTTAGCAGTCAGTGAACCCCCCGCAGCAGTCGAAAAAACTGCCCCCGAAAGTGCTATCGATCGCTTTTGGCAGTACGATGAGGAGCTAGATCCCTCCCTCGTTGTCATTACGCCAGGGAATGAAAATCAAACCATTCTCGACATTTTAGGCAATTTTCCCCTGGCTGCCCCCGAATCCGATGCCATAGAACAATTTTTAAAACCAATTTACCGACAAATTCCCCAAGAAGCGATGGCGATTGCTTTACAGTAGGGGAATTTGGGGTATAAGTAGCTGGTTGTAATTAAATTAAAAATGGATTTTAGGTTTGATCCCCCCTGCCCCCCTTGATAAGGGGGGTTTGATGCCCCCTGCCCCCCTTGATAAGGGGGGTGTCTGATAATTTTTAACGCCTACCTACTTAGGATCAGCCTAGTCAAAGTGGTGCCAAGGACAAAAAAGCCAGCCAGATTTGTCCTCGCATCAGGGTGAGGAATTGACCGGGTAGAAAATTGCCTCACCACTAACCGCTAAACCGTCTTACTTTTGCCGGTTTTACTACCTGGGGAAGTAGTTTTTTTAGTGGTGCTAGAAGTAGTTTTCTTGGTAGTGGTTTTCTTGGCAGTGGTTGTCTTGGCTGCTAGGGCGACTAAAGCTTGTTCTAGAGTCAGGGTTTCGGCGGTTTCTCCTTCAGGAATCTTGGCGTTAGTTTTGCCGTGTTTGATATAAACTCCGTAGGGACCCTCGTACAATCCCACCAATTCCCCGTCGTCGGGATGTTTACCCAATTCTTTTAGGGGTGGTTTGGTGGAACCGCGAGTGCCGCGAGTTTTTTTGGGTTCGGCTAATAAGGTTAAGGCTCGATCGAGGGTTATAGTTAAGACATCATCGCCGGCTTTCAAGGAACGATATTCTTTTTCCTTGCCCTCTTCCTGAACCACATAGGGGCCGAAACGCCCTAAACTGGCTTTAATTTTGCCTCCGGTGAGGGGATGGGTTCCCAGCAGTCGCGGCAGTGCTAATAAACCCACCGCTTGTTCGAGGGTGACATCCTCTGGTTTGACTCCTTTGGGTAGGGAGGCGCGTTTCGGTTTGGGGTTGTCATCGCTGACATCTCCTAACTGGACGTAGGGACCGTAACTACCCACGAGCAGATAAATCGGCTCTCCGGTGTCGGGATGAAGACCGATTTTGTCCGGACCTTCGGTTTTTTGTCGCAGCAGGGTTTCTACCTGTTCGGGGTTCAGATCCGCCGGGGTTAGATCGGCGGGGATGGAAGCGGTGAGGATTTCATCGCCTCGGGAGACTTCTAGATAGGGACCGTACTTGCCGATCTTGATGGTTGCCTGTAAATCCTCTAAAATCACCGATTTGGCGGTGCTAGAGTTAATTTGACTCTCGCGCTCTTTTACTTGGCTTTCTAGCCCCTTTTCGCCGCGATAGAAGCGATCGAGATAGGGCAACCACTGAGCGGAACCGGTGGCGATATCGTCGAGGGTTTCCTCCATCTTCGAGGTAAATTTGGGATCTACCAGGTCGGGGAAATGATTTTCTAACAAACTAACCACGGCGAAGGCGGTGAAGGTGGGAATGAGGGTTTTATTCCGCATTTGGGCATAACCGCGATCGATAATGGTGCCGAGAATAGTGGCGTAGGTGCTGGGTCGCCCGATTCCTTCACTTTCGAGGGTTTTTACGAGGGAGGCTTCGCTATAACGGGCGGGGGGTTGGGTATCGTGGCTAATGGCTTCTAGTTGGCGACAATTGGGGGTATCACCGACGCTGAGGGGGGGTAGGATTATTTCTTGGTCGTCGATGGCGGCTTCGGGATCGTCGGAACCTTCCACATAGGCGCGGAAAAAGCCGGGGAAGTCGATTCTTTTGCCGGAGGAGCGAAATCCGGCATTTTCCACCTGAATATTAACGGCGATCTGGGTAATACGGGCATCGGCCATCTGTGAGGCGACGGTACGTTTCCAGATTAGGTCGTAGAGGGCGAATTCTAGTCCGCTCAGGCCGGTTTCCCGGGGCAAGCGAAAGCTACTGCCGGCAGGTCGGATGGCTTCGTGGGCTTCCTGCGCGCCTTTGCTTTTGGTGGTGTATTGCCGGGGTTGGGGACTGAGATAGTTTTTTCCGTACATTTGTTCTACACAATGACGGGCGGCGCTGATGGCCTGATCGGAAAGATGGACGGAATCGGTCCGCATATAGGTGATGTAGCCCTGTTCGTAGAGATTTTGGGCGATTCGCATGGTGTCCCTGGCGGATATGCCTAGTTTCCGGTTAGCTTCTTGCTGTAGGGTGGAGGTGGTGAAGGGGGGGGATGGTTTGCGAGTGGTGGGTTTTTCTTCGGTGTGGCTAACGCGCCAGATTTTGTCTTGGATCTGTTCTTTTAAGGCGGTGGCGGTGGCTTGATCTAAGAGTGTCACTTGGCGACCGGGGAGCAGTCTGCCGGTGTCGGCATCGAAATCGCTCCCATTTGCCACTTTTTGACCGTTTAAGGTGACTAATTTCGAGTCGAATTGATTTTTGTCCTTTTCTAAAGTCGCCTTCAGATCCCAATAATTGGCGGTTTTAAAAGCCCGTCGTTCCCGTTCCCGTTGTACGAGCAGACGTACCGCCACCGATTGCACCCGGCCGGCGGATAAACCTTTGGAGATTTTTTTCCAGAGTAGGGGGGAGAGGGTATAACCGTAGAGGCGATCGAGTATGCGGCGGGTTTCTTGGGCGTGAACTAAATTTTCGTCGATGGAGCGACAATTTTTCAGGGCGGTTTGGATCGCTTCTTTGGTGATTTCGTGAAATACCATCCTTTTGGTGGGTATTTTCGGGTTGAGTACCTGTAAGAGATGCCAACTGATGCTTTCTCCTTCCCGATCTTCGTCGGTGGCGAGGATCAGTTCGCTCGCGCCTTTGAGGGCTTCTTTTAATTCTTTGACGATTTTACTTTTGGTTTTGGGGACGACGTAGAGAGGATCGAAATCGTTCTCCACATCCACGCCTAAGTTAGCCCAGGATTTGTCTTTGTGGGCGGGGGGAATTTCTTCGGCAGAGGCGGGCAGATCGCGGATGTGGCCCATGGAGGCTTGGACTCGATAGCCGCTAGGCAGATAATTACTGATCGTCCGAGCTTTGGTGGGGGATTCGACAATAACCAGGGTTGACATAGGAATTGATCACGAGGGCATGGCCACAGCGACTGTTTTAGTTAGACTGACCATCTTTGTTTGATGATGGGCAAAAGTTACTATTTATCTTGACCGGCTTGATTCGGGTCAAAAGCCACTTACTACGATAATAGAGATTAAAGCTGGTCTTTTGTCACTAACTTCTTAATAAAACTTAATATTTTTCTGGAGCAGCAAGAGGGGAGCAGGGAGATGGGGTAATGGGGAGAAGGGAGAAAAAAGCTGACACTGATAACTGATGACTGATGACTGACTCCTAACCCAATGTTTGCCAAAGATAAGCAAAATTTATTTATTGATGCCAAAAACTTGAGAATATTTAAATTAACATTCCGCAATATTTATAAATTCTTAAGAATTAATTGAGAAAGATTTTTATTTAACAACGATGTTACAATGGTTACAGCGATTTTACTGAATTTCACAATGGGGTATTCTGTGCTTTTTTAGGCAGCAATGGTTGAAACCCTTGCCACACCTAGAAGGTTATCCTAATTAGGACGGGTAAATTAGTCAATTTCACCAACAACGATGATCTTTTTTGTGTGTAGTTTTATTGCAAAAAAAAAGTTTTTTTGACAAAAAGAACAAAGTATGATATGCACCCAACGTATTTCTGGCTGCCAGTAGTTATTGCAGAGTAGGAGTTGGGGAGAGGGGAGATGGGGAATAGGGGAATAGGGAAGTGGGGGAATGGGGGGATGGGAGAAAGGAGGGGGGAGAAAAAAGCTGATAACTGATAACTGATTCAAGATGGGAGCCGGTCGTCGATACTAAATTAGGTTACGCTTCATCTTTAGGAAAAACGCTGTAATTATGTCTGATTTACGTCAATATGCCCCGGCAACAGAACGCAATCGTCAGCCGATTTTGGAAGTTCTCAGCCAATTTTTACCGAAGACTGGCAATATCCTAGAAATATCTAGCGGCACGGGTGAACACGCTGTTTTTTTTGCCCCTCGTCTTGCTCCTTGTCGTTGGATTCCCTCGGATTGTAACCCTCTGGCTCTAGATAGTATTCGCAGTTGGTGCGATTATTATCCTAGTTCTAATCTAGATCGCCCCCTATTTATCGATGTTCATCAGTCAGTTTGGGCGGTAGAGAAGGAAAATATCGTTATTAATGCCATTGTTAATATTAATATGATTCATATCGCCCCCTGGTCCGCTTGTTTAGCTTTAATGGCAGGAGCGAGTCGCATTCTCAGTTCGGGGGAAATTCTCTATCTTTATGGTCCCTATAAACGACAGGGAAAACATACTTCTCCTAGTAACGAAAGCTTTGATTTTTCTCTCCGTTCTCAAAACTCTACTTGGGGAGTTAGGAATTTAGAAGATGTGGTGCAAGCAGCGAGCAATCGAGGTTTACAATTGTTAGAAGTAATTCCTATGCCAGCTAATAATCTCTCGGTTTTATTTGCCTTAACATAGCAATTATCAGTGAACAGTAATCGGTAATTAGCTTCTAAAGGCAAAAGGCAAAAGGCAAAAAAAAGAATCTGGCAATTCTCCTACCTAAAAAGAAGGTTATAAACTAAGTACATCCAAGCTTTTAGCTTAACCAATTAAGTAGGGAGGCACAATTATTTGTAGGATGGGTTAGCGGTAGCGTAACATAATCGGGCGTTGGGTTTCATGCTTCAACCCAACCTACGTTCTGATCACTGAAAAAAGCTCCCCACTTCCCACTGATAACTGATAACTGATAACTGATAACTGATAACTGATAACTGATAACTGATAACTGATAACTTATTTCCAACCAGCGCGATTCATTACCTGTACTGCTTTGGCTAAATTAGGACCATAATTAGCCACGCTAACGGTATCTTCTTTACCGCGTCCGAGTTTTGCTAGGAAAGGGTCTAAAGCAACCCCTCGAACCACGGGATATTCTTGATTACCCTTAGCAAAAAAGTTCTGTGCTTCATTGCTAGAAAGATACTCTAAAAATTTAATGGCCGATTCTCGATTGGGAGCGGTTTTAATTAAACCACCACCACTAATATTAACATGAGTGCCGCGGCCTGTTTGGTCGGGGAAAATTACGCCTACTTGGTCATAAATTGCCCGTTTAGCGGGGTCTTTTTCTTCGGCATACCCAGCTAAGTAATAGGTGTTAGCTAGGGCTAAATCGGCAATTCCTGCGGCTACAGCTTCGATTTGTGCCTTATCATTGCCCTGGGGTGAACGGGCAAAATTAGCCACTAATCCCCGACACCATTTTTCTGCGGCTGCTTCTCCTTGGATGTCGATTAACCAAGCGGTAAAAGATTGACTATAGATGTTACTAGACGACCGAGTGACGACTTTTCCTTTCCATTTGGGATTGGTTAAATCTGCATAGGAATCGATTTCTCTGGGGTTAACTCTGTCTTTGTTGTACATAATTACCCGCAAGCGTTTACTAAACCCGAACCAGTGACCTTTGGGGTGACGCAAATGAGCGGGAATTCTTTGGGTGAGAATGGGGGAATTGACTGGGGCAAAAATTCCCTGTTGGTCGGCCCGCCATAGTCTCCCGGCATCTACTGTCAGGAGTATATCAGCAGGACTATTGCGGCCTTCGCTTTTGATTCGTTCGATTAATGGGTCTGCTTCCCCTTCGACCAGGTTAATTTTTATTCCCGTTTGTCGGGTGAAGTTGTCATACAATCGTCGGTCGGTGTTGTAGTGACGGGAGGAATAGAGGTTTAATTGTTTAGTTTGGGCGGAAACCTCGTTTATTTTCCCTAATTGACCCACTGCTACCGCTAAGGTGGCTGTTCCCGCGCCTAGAAAGACTCTCCGAGTTATTTTATCGTTCATTGCTCGATTCTTGGCAAAGTTGTCTTTTCCTATTGTACAGCTATTGAGAATAATTCTTATCTATATGAGAAATTACTTGTCGGGTTAGGGCGGTAGATGGGGCAAAATCAAGGCAAAATCAGGGTTTTTTGCTTTGATAGGGCTAATAAATCCTCGAATCTATCGCTAGTTAAGTTCAATAAGCCCAAGATGTTACCCTAAGCTCGATCGAGGGTATTGTGGAATGAGAGCAACGAGAGTGAAAGATAATGATCAACAGCGATCACCAACAAGCGATCGAGCTAATGTTAGCATCGGGAGACTATAATCAGTTATTGTTATTTTGTCAGCAAGTGCTGGCGGTTCATCCGGAAGTGACTGATTATTATCCCTATCTGGGATTAGCTTATCTGCTGCTAGAGCAGCAAGCAACAGCGCAAGAAATTTGGTTATTTTGGCTATTACAATCAGAGTCCAGTCAGGATTTAATTGTGCTGCTCAAAAAAGAGATAATTAGAAATCTTGATTGCTGGCAGTTTGGCCAAGCTAAATTAATCTATCTTCAGTGGCTAGAATTAGAGGAAATAGAAGGGGATGAAGAGATAGAAAATTATGCCCTGACTGCGATAAACTCCTGTCTTCAAGAGGTGCAAGAGGCAATTAATCGGCGAGAATATACTTTAGCTGAGGACTTTTACTTAAGAATTTTATCTTGGCGTGAACAATTAGCTTACATCTGGCACGATTTAGGATATTTATACTATATAATTAACCGACTAACAGAATCTTTTAACTGTTTGGCACGAGCCATCAACTTAGAGGAAAATCAAGCCTTATATCATTATACCATGGCCATGGTGCTAGAAAAACAATCACGTTCAGATACAGCTTTATCAGCTTATCAAAAAGCGATTGATCTCAAGGCTAATTTTGTCGATGCTTATAATAAACTGGGCAATTTATTTTATCGATTAGGGCAGCTAGAGTCAGCCGAAAAATTCTATCAGCAGGGAATTAATAACCAGGCAGATTTTTATCCTTTTTATATCAATTTAGGCAATGTCTATTTAGTTAAACAAGCTTGGACAGAAGCAAAAAATGCTTATAAAACTGCCCAACAACTGGCAGGAGATAGACGAGAAATTAGTCAAAATCTCTCCCTTTGGGAAAACCTGCAAGCTGACCAAAAAAGAGCGGATCTTTACTCAGGTGATTATTTTTATCAAAGAAAAATCTATCAATTAGCATTAAACTATTATCAAAAATTATTAGCAATTAAAATAGAGGACAGCAATTTTTATTTAAATTGCGCCCATTGCCATCTCATTCTTAAAGAAGAAAAACAAGCTTTAGAAGTGTATAAAAAAGGCATTAACTATCATCCAGAAAATATTGATTTACATTTGCGCCTAATTTGGTTACTACAAAATAATTATCCGATCGAGGTGGCAATTCAAGCAACTAAATCGGCTTTAGAGTATCTTCCCGATCGCCTATCCCTGAAGTTAGAATTAATGCGGTTAATGCCGATAGTTTACACAACTCAAGCAGATATTATGCTATATCGAGCAACCTACGAGAAACGGTTAGATAATATCTTGTCCAATCTTGATTTAACCACTAATAATCAACAACAGGAGGCGTGGAAAAGTATTGGATTAAGAACTAATTTTTATCTTCAATATCAAGCCAAAAATGATTTAGAACTACAAAAAAAATATGGAGAATTGGTTTATAAAATTGCCTCAGCAAACTTTCCTAATTGGGTAAAAAACCGAACCATGCCTACGGGAAAAATTCGCCTTGGCTATATTTCTGCTCACCTGCGTCATCACACAGTAGCGAAACTCTTTCAAGGATGGTTGCAGTGGCGAAATCGAGAACAATTTGAAATTTACTGTTATGGAATAGATATTAATAACACCTGCGATAATTTTACAAGAGAATATCAAGAGCAAAGTGATTATTTTTATCAGTTTGATAATTTAGTTAATATGGAAAAAATTGCTCAAAATATTTTAGATAATCAGTTACATATTCTCGTTTATTTAGATATTGGTATGGATGCTCGTACTACCCAACTAGCAGGATTGCGTTTAGCTCCAGTACAATGTGTAACTTGGGGACATCCAATCACCTCAGGATTACCAACCATTGATTATTTTATCTCCAGTGAATTAATGGAACCCACGGAGGGAGATAATCACTACAGTGAAAAATTAATTCGCTTATCCAATTTAGGTATTGCCTATGCTAAACCCTCGCTTCCTCCCCAGATAAAAACTCGTTTAGAGATGGGATTAGCCGAGGATAAAATCATCTACTTAAACTGTCAGAGTTTATTTAAATATCTGCCAGAAAATGACGATATTTTTCCTAGAATTGCCCAACAAGTTACCAACAGCCAATTTATTTTTATCTGTCATCGTAGCGAATTTGTGACCCATTGCTTTCAGTCGAGATTAAGTCAAGCTTTTAATAGGTATGGACTCAATTGGCAAAATTACGGGGTAATGATGCCACAATTAGAACAAAATGATTATTTTCAGCTTAACTTATTAGCAGACATCTATTTAGATAACTTAAGTTGGTCGGGAGGAAATACCACCCTCGAAGCAATTGCCTGTCAGCTTCCAGTTGTTACCTGTCCGGGGGAATTTATGCGCGGACGACATTCCTATGCTATCTTGAAAAAATTAGGCATAACCGAGACAATTGCTACCGATAAAAATCACTATATTGAAATTGCTATCCGTTTAGGTTTAGATAATCAATGGCGACAAACAATCAAAGATTATACTAAAATGAATATCGATACAGTATTTAACGATCGAACCTCCGTAGAAAGTCTAGAAAGATTTTATCAATCTGTAGTAGGAGAAGGTAAATAAAACTTTAGGGTTACATAGGGTTTGCGGCAAAAAGTTTGTTGGGGTGTGGGGTATGGGGAAGAGAACTGAGAGGGGGACAAGCGAGCTAGAAGGTAGATAGGGCAAGCGATATCGCTCTTTGTCCTTTGATGTAATCCTTCAACCGATAGCGGCTAATTTGCATTAGCTCTTCTATATTTTTTTGGAACATTTGATGTAGCTGGAGCCAATGATAGAGATGTTGACCCACATAAAAACTGCTGTGTCTGC
>NZ_JAPZSS010000226.1:0-14992 GCF_027532015.1 Microcystis sp. LE19-131.1A
GGAGAGAATTCTTGTCCATTAAGAAATGTTACAAATTACATGGGTACATTAAGAAAAGTTAAGGGGGTGCATCCATTGATGGATAAGGGTTTTCAGCTATTGTGGTATATATGTATGGGGGAAGTTCAGCTATATACTCACTTCTCTGCGATGCAGTCGCACTCGCGGGAGCGCATTTTGTAGCTTGCTTAAAGCTTTGTTTCTGTCTGTATCACTTGTTACTTTTTAAAATGAGAATTGCTGTATGTTATCTTGGCATCTTGTCTGTTGATTTAGCATAAAGGGTAACGAAGAGCCAGCAATTTTTTGATAATTGACCACTGTTACATTTGGTAAATCGAGGAAGTTGATCAAAATTTATCCACATAACCCACCTCCTGTTCTGTGTCACCATTATACCATGCTCACACAGAACCTAGAAGAGCCAGACTTCGACCGTTGAGATAGCGATCGCCCTTGAGCTTTGGTGATCGCCGATTGGGTAAACATTTAGTCTAAAGGTCAAATTTGAAAATTTTTGCCTCAAACCCTATCTGTGTAAGGACTTCAGGATTTTGTGTCCAGTAGTCCATTAGTATTGTATTGCTTTAACTCAGACTCTGTAAGACTTTTAGCCATAGCTAGTATGTTTATACGGGGGAAGTCCAGATATTTATTCAGCAAACCCTATTTAGCAAACCCTACTTAAGAAACAAGGATGTTAAGACCGCCAGCGATGGTAGTATCGAGCCATCGAGCGGGGAGCATCTCACCTTTGTAACCCCTAAATCAGGTTTTTATGTCAAGCTATTTTGAAAGCCTTGCTAGAAAACAGTTTTAGGGATAAGTATAATTACTTACTTGCATAAATGAGATGCTCCCTATCGAGCGTACCTATGACAAGGGGTCTATCGGAGGGGAGGGGAGCCGTGTGAGGTGAAAACTCTCAGGCACGGTTTTGAGGACAAGTCGGAAAGGCGACTTTCCAGCTTAGTTTTAATAATTGGCAGAGGCTTTTAGCCTACTTGTCGCCACCACAGGTAAATCACAGAGAATATTTCTGTAAAAATTGCCAGATAACTTCACTAGCGTTAATATCTTGGCTGGTATTACCAACCAATCTCTGGCGTGCGCGATTCCCTCGTGTGTTTCCCCTAGAATCGTTTCCCAGAAGTGCATCTGTCTGTCCGCCAGGCCAGCCGTGACCTCCACCTTCTATCTGATAAAGCACTACCGGCGCACCACTCTTGCAATTAAAGTATCCAATTTTAACTACTTCGGTCCCGTCCGCTTGCGTATCAGGAAGTCGCACCTCTTGGTTCCTGGTGGAGCAGCCATTGCGGCTTCTCCAAAAGGCTACTGTTTGTGGCACCGAAAGAATCTGAGCGTTTGCGCCAATTTCCATCGTTCCCCCCGCCCAAGGTACAAGTTTATCCTCGGTGCCATTGATCATCAGAATGGGAATTGCTCTTTTGGGTTTACACCTTGATACCATCGGTTGCGGAAGTGTTGCTGCTACAGAAGCGACAGCGGCTAATTGCTCGGACATTTCACAAGCTAACCTTTGGGTGAAAAATCCCCCATTAGAACCGCCAGTAGCGTAGATTCTCTTTTGATCAATATTTCTGGTTTTAGATAAGTGTTTGATTAGCACTTTCATAAAAGAAACATCATCAATCGAATCATTGGCTGGCAAATGGCGACCGTCACTCCACTGACCATAAGCACCCCGATCAAGACCATTAGGATAGGCGACAATAAAGCCCTCACGCTCGGCTATCTTATTAAAACCAGTTTTGACCGCCATATTATTACCTTGACTGACACCCCCGTGAAACGCTAAGAGCAACGGCATCGGCTTATTCGCTTGATAGGAACGGGGAATATAGAGGTAATAACTCCTTTCTTGGTTTTGCTGCACCAGTTTTTCTAAAATTAGACCGTCTTGGCCAGAAAATTGCTCGGGTCTTCCTCGCCTCATCTGAGGAGTTCGCCTTCTCTGGGCAATTGGTTGAGTCAGGAAGTTATTCTCTGGAGTGAGAATATCATAAAGATTGACTGACACAGTATTAAAGGCGACAATTAGGCTTGCAAGATAAATCTCGATCATGACTCAAAATTAAATCCTTTTTTGCTAATATAGCAGAACCAATCGCTATCAGCAGCCCCAAATAGGAAATCGTTGTCCAGTCGGCCAAGCCAAAGAGGAGGTCATTGCCCACTATTGAGGTAAGCGATTGTCTGGCTGGGATATTATTCCTAGGCAAGTCCTTTAGGGCTTTCAATCATATCCTAAAAACTGAGCCATTTCGATCACTTTTGGACTGAATCCTTTGCCGTCTGAACGCCAAGGTAAAGGTCCTTCTAACTTGGGTAAGGTAATATTTTTGGGTCGGAAAACCGGGTTCTTTAAAAAGTTAGGATCGTTACCAAATTGCGCTCCCAAAGGACCCGGGGAAGAAAAAGGGGAGTCTTCTGGATGTAACATCGCTTCAAAGGCTGCTTCATTCCAAGACAAGCCCAACCAGCGACAGATTTTCTCAAAGTAAAGAGGGGGATTGCCCAACAAATCTTCTCCCCGCAGCCGCATTTGTTTTTCGGATGGTATAGATTCCAAGAATTCCATAATTCTGCTCTGCATCCGATACCAGAGAAATTGATAGTCAATCACAGCAGTTTTTTGGCTGGGATCTAGAGTGTTAAGCATAGTTGGGTTAGGAGTTTTTGGCGCTCCGAAAATAGCTTTTTTAGGGGCTTTGCCGATGCGAACCTCCGGTACCAGTTTCATGACCGATTCTCCTTGTCCTCGCGGATGGCGGACGAGGTGGAGGTAGTATGAATCAGGGAAAGTCTTGGGAATTCTTTGAAGATTTTCAATAAATAGAGAATAAGCGGGAGACTTATCGACAATGCACAGGGGTTGAACTTTCTCACACAGTTCGAGATAAACTTCTCCTCCAGTCTTATGGGAACGTTGCATGAGCCAGCGATGAGCCATTTTAATGGCAGGGAAACTCTGTTCTCCAGCATAGAGTTGGGCAATAGTGCGTAAAAGTCCGTGGGTTTTTCGAGCCTGTCCTTCATCTTTCAGGCGCTGGAGAATATCTTCGATTGTATCAGCATAAAAAAGATTGATTTCTGGAACTCCATAAGTCTCTGGGTGCTGTCCTAACATGGCACTGGTTAGAGAAGTAAACGAACGGGGAGAAGCCAGAATAAATAAGGGTGGGGTGGCCGACATGAGTAAATTTAGGAGTTATAATAATATTCCTTAACCTTGTCACTTATTGTATCCCAAATATGGTTACTTCGCCTAGACAGCGACCCTTTGACCCCTCGCCCCCACCAGGACTTAAATTTCAGGATTTTTCAAAGATCTGCGAGAACGGTTTCGGCGATGGACACAACACTCATGCTCACTCTATGGCGTGGTTTAAAGATCATTTATTTGTAGGTACAACCCGCTCTCTGCTCTGTGCGCTCAAATTGCATCGCTGCATTGAAGAATGGGGGCTTGAGGTCTGGCCAATTGAATGTCCCGATGATGTGGAGGGCTTATATGAGCAAGTAGATCGACGATCCCAAATCTGGCGTTACAATCCCGTGACCGAAGAATGGCGATATGTTTACCAATCTCCAATGGTAGTGGGCAGTGAGGGGGGAATGGTGCCGAGGGAGATGGGCTACCGCCACATGATGGTTTTCCAAGGAGAATCCGATTCCCAGCCCGCCCTTTATGTGGCGAGTACCTGCCCTGGCCGAGCGCCTGGAGCTTTAATCTTACGGTCTGAAGATGGAGAGACTTTCCAGCCTGCTTCTGAATATGGTATTGTCGGCCTGCCGATCACCAGCATCAGGTTTTTAGTTCCCTTTCGTGGTAAGCTATATACTTCTCCCACTGGCTCTCGCAACAGTAAGCACAATACCTCAGACTACACCATTATTTACGAAAGCAGTGATCCTCTGGGAGGGAAATGGCAGCCCTGTAGCCTTAACGGTTTTGGTGATCCGACCAATGAAGCCGTGTTTGCTGTCTGTCCTTTTCGAGATCAGCTTTACGCCGGTACTTTCAATTGTACTGGGTTCCAAGTTTGGCGGAGTGACTGTCTGGGCCAACCCCCCTATAAGTGGGTAAAGGTGATTGACCAAGGAGCCTATCGCGGCCCGCTCAACCAGATTGCAGCCTGCATGATGGTTTTCAACGATGCCTTATATGTGGGGAGTGCGATTCAAAACTCTGGGTATGATATTATCAATCGCATCGGACCTGCACCTGGGGAATTGATCCGCATCTTTGCGGATGATAGTTGGGAGCTAGTGGTGGGCTCCCCCCGTCAGACTCCCCAAGGCGAAAAACGCCCTATTAGCTATCTACAGCCAGGATTTGGCAATTTCTTTAATGGCTATTTTTGGCACATGGGAATTCATGACGGTTGGCTTTATTTAGGAACTTGTAATGGTAGTGTTATTCTCTCTTGGTTCGATCACACTAAACTGGAAGAGCGAGCGCGGCGCTATCTGGATAAAGTGGGACTAGAAAATCTCATCAAAAATCAAAGTGGGTTTGAATTGTGGCGAACTTATGACGGAGAAAACTGGCTGCCAGTGGAGCAGCATGGGTTTGGCAATCCCTACAATATTGGCTTGCGAAATTTAGTTTCGACTCCCCACGGATTTTTTGCGGGTACGGCCAATCCTTTTGCACCTAAAATCGCCGTGAGGGAAAATGGCAAGTGGGTCTATACTGACAACCCGCGAGGAGGGCTAGAAGTCTGGCTCGGTAGGCCGTAGTAACCTTTAACTTACTGTCAGCAGAAGTCCGCCGATTTATCGGCGGGAGTATCAATTTTAGGCCAGTCCGTTACTTAATCTTAGTACGTTTTTTGCGGCTCTTAAAAGCCATCAGGACGGGATTAAGCAAGAAAGTATCTCTAGGTAAACTCAGAAGATAGCTAATAAACTCAGCCACCCTTTCTGGAGGAAGAGCGTAAGTTGGTTTAGGCACACTTGGGCCATTTTGATTCCACAGAGGTGTATCAATGGCATCTGGTAAAATAGTCTGTACCCGCACTCCCCAAGCGGAAACCTCTTCCGACAGGGATTCAGACAGTCCGATAATGCCAAATTTGGAAGCGCAATAAGGGCCATCGAAGGGCCGACCTTGACGGCCAGAAACTGAAGAAATATTAATAATATCCCCTTGTTTCTGTTCAATCATCGTGGGGATAACGGCTCGATTGCTCAAAAAAGTCCCAGTTAAATTAGTTTCAATCACTGCCCGCCATTCCTCCAAAGAGGTTTGCCAGATTGTTTTCAAATCTTCTCCCACTCGCAGAATACCAGCGCAAGCAATGAGGTTGTCAATCCGCCCGAAATGAGCTACTGTCTCGCTGGCCATTGCCGCCATATCATTTTCATCACAGACACTAAGTACCAAGCTGAGAATCTGCTCTGGTGGAGCAATTGTAACTAATTCTTCGACGGTACTAGCCAATTTTTCTGGATTGATATCTACTAATACCACTTTATGGTGTTGATTCAAGAGTCGCTTGGCACAGGCAAGACCAATGCCTCCACTAGCTCCTGTAATAATTGTGACTTGATCGGTTAAATTAGACCCTGTTTGCTCGCTCATAATTGAATCTTCTCCTTGACAATCCCCTCGATTATCTTTCTAAAACGGGAAGTAGGTGGGGGTGGACAATTACAGTATCGTCTTGCTGTTGAGTTAAATAAACAATAATTGCTGCCACATCTTCTACTGTGAGCAGTCCACCATAACGACGGGCTAACGCAGTTTTAGCAATCATGCCAGTTTCTACCAAACCAGGAAAGATTGCTTGCACACGAATACCATAGGGGCGCACCTCTTCAGCAAGGGATTCAGTTAATCCTACCACGCCAAACTTGGAGGCACAATAAGCGGGAGCGTAAGGTTCCCCCCTTAAACCATAGGGTGTTGTTGACGAGCAAATATTCACAATCTGACCCGATGCTTGTGAGATCATGATCGGCAAAACGGCACGATTGCTTAAGAATATTCCTGTTAGGTTAACTTCCAAGAGATCGTGCCATTCATCTAAGGAAAGTTCAGTAGTCGGACGGGGCAGTGAACGATCTGATCTGACTTTTTTCCCCAATCCAGCACTGGCAACAAGTAAGTCAATGTTACCAAAATGGGCGACTGCTTGGTTGACCATTTCCTCCATATCTGCTTCCTTCCTAACATCTAGTGCTAGTCCGAGATGGGAAGCTGGAGAAGGATTGCATTTATCATTGATTAAGTTGAGAGTCTGCTCAATGCGCTCAGGGTTGGTGCCGACGACGACAACAGAAAAGCCTTGCCCAGCAAGAGCTAAACAAGTCGCTCTACCAATGCCTCGACTGCCACCTGTAACAATTGCCACTTTCTGCTGATTAGACATGGACTGTTGGTTCCCAATTTTCTCAAGTCATGACGGAGATGCTGTTGTAGAAAAGCAGTAGTTATCACTATTTTTCTAAAGCTGGACTGACCAACAACTTTCTCTCTAAAAACCGATTGTCCTTCTGGCAAAAATTCAAGATCACTTGCACAAATTGATCGGGTTTAATCACGGGAAAAAAGTGTCCTACTTCTGGAATAATTACCTCCGAACAATTGGGAAGTAAGTTCTTTAACTGGGAGCAAGTCGGCAGACAGTGAGACTTCTCTCCATAAATTGCTAGAGTTGGTTGAATAATTTGTGACAATTTAGCCGTCGTTATTTCAGTTTCCTGCTCAAATTCTTGCTTGGCAGCAGTTGCCATCAATTTTTGCCATCGCTCCTTTCCTTTTCTGCCCATATCACGGTTTTTTAAGGAAGGTTTGGTCAGTTCATTGACAGTTGTATTTAACTGGTCGAGCAGGTGAAAATCAATAATCTGATCTTCTGACGGCAGGGGCGCTCCTTGTTCTAGAAGTTTTTGTCGCCAACTCTGCCAATGAGGCCAATCCCGCAGCCGCATCTTGGGTTGCAAGCATTGTAATTGAGTATCTGCTACTGTCAGAGACTTAACTTGCTGAGCATGGCAAATGCTATAAAGGAGAGCAACTCTCGCTCCAAAACTATGCCCGACAAGATGAACTTTTTCGACTTCGAGATACTCAAGCAGCACTCGCAGGTCTTGTACCATCCGAGTCAGGGTATAGCCAGAGTCAGATATTGTACTTTTGCCATGGCCTCTGAGGTCATAAATAATCACGCGGTAGTGCTGGGCAAGGGCAGAAGCGATACCGGGATACCAAAAGGCTAGGTTAGCTCCTAGCCCATGGATAAGCAATAAATCTTCCCCTTCTCCCAAGCATTGGTAGTTTAAAGATATCTGGTGAACTGGATCAACTTGAACTGTAGGCATTGTCTTTAACGGGTAAAGTTGAGAAAGTTAGATTAGACATCTCCGGAAACTGGGATTTTAAATCGGTATCATAACGGTTATAACCCAATTCTGGGAGATGTTTAATCAGATTTATTCCATATAACCCAGTAACTGAAGTTGATGGAGAAGAGCCTCCTTTTCAGTCTCAGAAATTTCTGCTTCCTCTTCGTCACTTTCCTGCTCCCAACTGTCAGAGAAGTCTTGATAATTAATGGGACGAGCCTTAAGAACTTCAGGTTTGAGAACTTCTTGGGGAACTCTTCCTTCTAGATTAGTGGGAATTGGCAGTTGCAAGCAGTATAACAACAAAGGCGTAATATCGAGAATAGATAGGGGCTGTACGTGTTGGCCGCTGACAAAATCGGGACCAGAACCGATGAAAATTCCAGCTGGGCGGTGAGTTCCATCGGGTTTGACTCTAGGCCGGACCACCTCTGTGGATTTCAAAATGGAAACAAAGCCCCCATCCCGCAACCTGACGGTCATGTCAGGGGAATTTTCCGCTTCTGGTTTTCTAGCAAGTTTAGCTCGGTTTAAAGTGACTTCCAGAAAGATCGGTTCCCCGTCGTCCGGATTTCTGTAGTCGAGAAGTTGTTGCTGCAAGCTTCGGCAAAATTGCTGGTGATCTTCTTTTTTAACACCATGATTGAGAGGAGTCTCTTTCTTAATGTAAATTCCATTACTGCTAGGGGTAGGGCAATAGGCAATGGTCTTCTGCCAGTCAATCAGCATGAGATGATCTTTCATCCTGTCTGCTGTTAACTTGCCGTCCGTATCCGTCTGGGCTGTTTCCCCCCAAGTTAGGTATCCTTGGCGGGCCAGCCATTCATTGAGATACACAACTTCTGTTGTCGTGCCGAATCCATGGTCTGAGGTCAGAAGGACATTAGTTTCAGGTCCTGCCAACTGCACCAACTGCTCGATCATGCCATCTAACTCTCGATAGTGCTGAATACAGAGTTCTCGAATTTGGCTCTCTTTTGGATCGGCATCAATCCCCATCAGTGGAGGATAGAGATAGCGCCAGAAAAAGTGTTGCAGCTTGTCGGGACTGTCCAGGACAATGGCAGTTAAATCCGTGGGATCGTTTGTCATCAGATAAGCGAGTAAATCAGCCCAAGTTTTCGTTCTCTGGGAATGAATGGCGATCCAATCTTCGTATTCTTCTTCTGGTATGCCTTGAATGGTTTTCTTTTCTTCCGTGATATCCATGCCTAAATGTTTGTAGTCAAAATTAGGCAAGTTTTTGATGGTATCAATTAGTTGAGAGGGGTGGGTGGCACTCCGTAAATGCTTCCAAGTGACGAAACCAGAGATGGAATAGCCGTCAAGAGGCGGGGGAGGAGCCATGCCAAAAAAGTTCAAAGCCGTTACTCGTTTGCCATAGCGATTGGCCATCGACCAGATTGTTTCACAGCGAACATTGCGGGAGTCATTGACCTTGAGAAAGATTTGTTCGCCAACCTGTTCAGGATACAAAAAATCATGGATACCGTGAGCATCAGGACTCATGCCAGTGATCATCGATACCCATCCTGGCGGGGTGAGGGGATTAGGGGTTGACATTAAATCTGCCCACACTCCCTGCTTGACAAATCGCTGCAAGAATGGCATAACACCATCCTCCATCAAAGGATTCAAGAGAGAGAAGGTCGCTCCATCGAGTCCAATCATCAAAACTTTATTCATAAAAATCCTCTTTCAAAGAATCCCACGCGTTTACCCGTGGGAGTATCAAGTTCCTATTAGTTGTTATAGTTATTGTAGATTTTTGTGCAGGAACTCAACAATCTCTTTCACTTCCAGTTCATCAACGTAGTCTCCATCCCTCATAAACAGTTGTTCAAAGGGTAATCCCTTGCGCTCAAAGTTCTTTTCTAGCGCTACTACCAACTGCACCACATCGATCGATTCAAAAGCCAAATCTTCCATTAGGCGAGTTTCTGTATCTATTTTGCCGCCATCCTCCAATTCCCAATCGGCCGTCATATTTTCTAAGACAGCAATTACTTGGGCTTCGATATCTTCTTGGCTAAAAATTAAACTTTGTTTCCCAGACATAAATTAATTAACCTCACTTTTCAAAAACAACAACTGAACAAGAATTAATGTTGTGTTTACATTATAGTCATTTAGCCGCTCTTGTCAAAGGCTGCCTGTTAGTTTTCTTGATTATCAATACTTGGTTCAACCGCAGCGGCGACAAAAACGTTCTGATTCTGGCTGATTGAAACCTCAGGCACTACTCCCATCCTCTCCAGTGGAGGGCAGTACACTTGCAAGTTACCGCTCTCGGTGGGGAAGAGTTGCACGTCTAGGGGGCCCAGAGCCAAGTCAAATTTTTGCAAGGCAAACTGGCGAATAGTTTCCTTGGCCACCAAACTCCCTAAGAGCCACTGCTTACGCTCGGAACCCTGCTCTGGTAAACTGTACCAAAATTCTCGCTCTGATTGGGTGAAAATCAGGTGAGCGATGATATATTTAATCACCCCTCCCAATTCGTCTAAAAAGTTGACGGGAACTAAGGTCAGCCGACGGGAGAGCATACCTACTTCCTCTTGCCAAGGCTCGGACCAGTAGGCCACTTGCGGCTCCCGGCGGAGTTGATGATACTCCAGAGGGACACGAATAAAGATTTCCAGTAATCCGAACACGCGAGCAATAACAAGGTCTTCGCTGTTGAGAAACTCAAAATTACCTTGAAGCTGTCGCTCGCCGTCAAAGCTTAACCAACCACGACAGGAGATGGGAGTTCCGGCAGGCAAGGGAGGAGCATATTGCTCGAAAACCCTAACACTGAAAGGGAAAGTATGAAAATTCACCCCAAAGAACTCCGAACCCCAGTAGGCCACTAACTGGGCGGCCGCATCCAAAAGTGGCGCATCAATCTGAAAGATGGGTCTGGCAATATCTCTAAAAAAATTATCGACGCGCATCACTTCTAGATCAGCTTCAATCCCTTGCTGGCTGACCTGGCGAATATGCTTGACCCCCTGGAGTCGCGGTCCGTGGAACATACCTTCCGTATAAAGTTGCTCGTCTGACCAGCGTGACGGTTGGGAGTCCTGCCACTGGCAAGGGGTTGCTGGTGGTGATGGATTTAGTTGAGAGGTGAGCCTGACATCACCCTCAAAGACTAAACGGCGCTCGCTGCCCCGCGACGGCTGAAACAGTTGGACGTGGACATCCCAAATATCTGGTGCTAATTGCTCTTGCAGTTGGGCAACGATGTCGAGAACCAAGTATCCCTGTTCCAGAGCCAGCCAGCGATAGCTACGCACGTTGTCAACCTGACTGACCCATTGCTGTCCATCACAGAGAAAGGCAGCAGCTTCTGCGATAATTTCCATGCTGACGGTAAAGGGAATCACGGGCAAGGGAAATTCACCAGCCTGCCGATGGGACCAGGGGCCTCCTAGCATATGGTCATAAATGAAGTCATCCCAGTGGAGATCGAAATGTCGCCGGCAGTAGAGGTAGCCTTCGCCCTTCTCAATAATCTCCCCTAGGAAAGGCCAAGCCTCTGAAAAGCTGAGGGGAACAGATTCTACATCAACCCAAGGCAGACCAACCGCTTCTTGCTGCTGATGGGAGAATGGGTTTGTATAGAAACTGCTGATCGTCCTAGCTTGACTATTGAGGAATTCCTCCATCAAATCCAAGTGACTCAAGAAGCCCCGAAGACGAATATCGGGGAACAAAGCAGAGAAACTGGGTGAAGAAATCTGCTCTTGTAGAGGAGGCTTCTCTGGGGGGAAAACCGGCAAAGTTGAGGTTAGTTCAATATTCTCCTGGACCATGCACTCTCTACCCGTTGCCACTGGCGGCACAGAGGGGAACTTCTGCTCAAGGGTGTGGACAAAAGCTGATGTAAGTTTCATCTTGGGCATGGTCAAGTCCAAGAGCCTTTTCTGCCTACCGTTGCCTGCTGCTTCTAGAGAGGCAGTCTCTAGGTTTACTAGGTCCACTTGCCGGTATTGGTAGAGAGGAGCAAAATTGAGGGCGCGACCGTTGACAAATAACTGGGCTAACAGATGTTGAATTTGTTCGAGACTGGAACGACGTTGGCTGCTGCTGGCCAGAACCAAGCAGTCTTGCCCGGAGAGAATATCTCTAACGAAGTTGCTTAGATTGCTCGACGGACCGACCTCGACAAAAGTTCTGACTCCCTGTTCATAGAGGTGGCCAATCGTTTCCCGGAAGCGCACCTGGCTCGACCACTGGCTCAGGGCCAATTCTCGAATTTCCGGTGGTGTTGGCGGGAAAGGAGCGCCCGTAGCGCAAGTGTAGAGTTGGGTATGCCCTGGTCCAACGGTCAACCCCTGATAGTATTCCCTGAGAGCTTCTGCCACTTGGTTAAACAAGGGCGTATGGTAGGCACGATCAAAGGGCAGACGGGTACAGATTCCCCCTAATTCCCTGAGTTGATTGGCCGCTTGCTTGATGGCCTCTTCATTACCAAAGAGAACGGCTTGGTTAGGACAGTTGTCCATGGCTAGGTAGAGTTGCCCCGAAGATTGGGCGACCATCTCCGCCAAAATGGCAGTTTCCAAGGCACCAACAGTGAGCAGAGTCCCTCGGGGAATGCGGTCTTCTGCTGTCAAATCTAGGTAAATTTGGTTAAGTTCAAGAATTTTCTGCCCCATTTCTTGGCGGCTGGCCAGTTGGATAGTTCCAGATGCAATCAGGGCTGTATTTTCTCCCGTACTGTGACCAACCATCACGTCACACTGGATTTCCAGATCCTTGAGCAGTTCGTAGAGAGCCATACTAGCAGTAAAGACTGTCTCCGTTGCCAGATCTAGGTTATACAACTCTTTGGCTGCTAGGAGGCGTTGCTCCTCGCTCAAGCCTGTGGGCGGCGGAAAAATAAAGTAACTTGGCGGATAATTCCTATTTTTGCCAAATATATCATCTAAAAAGTCGAACCAAGCCCGCACTTTCGGGAAGTGGAGACAGATATCTGAGAGCATATTGGGGTACTGAGATCCCTCTCCCGGAAATAGGAAAGCGGTTTTACCTACTTCGGCTTCTGGATGTACCTGAGCGTAGTAAATGCCACTGCGAGTCTGGAAACGAGTCCGTCCAGGTTCTGCTAGTTTTGACTTGGCCAGTTGGAGTTTGGCTTGTAAATCCGTCTTCTCGCTGGCAACTATAGCCAGACGGTGAGGGCTAGGATTACGGTTAGCTAGGGTATAAGCTAAGTCAGAAAGGAGCAGATTGGGGGATGACTGCAGCCGCCGCTCTACCTGTTCAACTAAATCAATGAGATTGGCTGTCTCCTCTCCCGAAAAAATGAACAATTCCGTGGGCCATGAACAGGGCAGCTTCCTCTCTGGGAGATCAGGGGAGCGATCATATTCTTCCAAAATGGCGTGAGCATCGATGCCCCCAAAACCAAAGGCATCAATACCAGCACGACGGGGTTCTTTGCTCTGTCCGTTAATCCAAGGCCGGGCTTCTGTATTGACGTAAAATGAAGTCTTTTCTTCCTCTAGACAGGGGTGAGGCTGCTGACAGAGGGTAGGAGGTAAGACTTTATAATAAAGAGCTAAAGCCATTTTAATCAGACTGGCGGCCCCGGAGGCGGGAATGCAGTGGCCGATCGCTGATTTAACCGAACCAATGGCCCGGTGGGGCATCTCTCCCTGACGTTGGCCAAAGATGTGGGTGAGGGACTTAATTTCAGTCCTATCTCCCAGAGGCATCCCCGTGCCGTGAGCTTCCACAAGAGTAACTGTGTCTGGAGCAATGCCGCTATTCTCGTAAGCTCGCTGGATGGCCAGTACCTGCCCTTGCCAACGGGGAGCTAACAGTCCCAAACCTTTGCCATCGCTGGCAGTGCCAATCCCTTGAATAACTGCGTAGATGCGATCGCCGTCTTTTTGGGCATCAGCTAGGCGTTTGAGCACTAAAATTCCCAAGCCCTCACTGAGAAGAGTTCCGTCGGCAGACTGGTCAAAAGGCTTGATGGTAGAACGGGAGAGGGCATCGAGTTGGCTGAAGACCATGTGAACCTGGGGTGGTGTAGAGGCTTGGACTCCCCCCGCCAGCATCATGTCGCAGCGACCGCTCAACAGTTCTTGGATTGCTAAATCAACGGCAATCAAAGAGGAAGCGCAAGCTCCATCCACTAAGTAGTTAGGACCCATTAAATCGAGGCGGTTGGCAATGCGTCCAGTCACCACATTAGGGACTAATCCAGGGGACATCTCGGCATTAAAGGGGGGCAAGCTGGCCTTTAGCTCTTGGCGGATCTGGCCCAAGGTTTGGGCATCGAGAGTGGGGACGATTTGCTGTAACAGTTCTATGGTTTGATCGGCGATCAGACCATGTTGGATGACCGTGCCAAAACCCCGATTGAAGTAAGTGCCGCGCCCCAAGATAATGCCAGCTTTTTCCCGGTTGAAAGGGCGATCGAGATAGTCGGCATCTTTCAAAGCATCCCGGGCAATTTTCAGGGAGAGAAAATGATCGGGATCGCCCCCCTCAATGGAGTTGGGCATAATGCCAAATTCTAGGGGATCGAATTCGGCTATATCATCAAGAAACCCCCCTTTACGGGTATATAAGCCGCCATTGTCATCGCTAGAATTAGCAGGATTCCAGTCATCAGGGGCTTCTCGAATGGCGCTGACTTTACTAAGAATATTTTGCCAGTAGGTAGCCAGATCCTTGGCTCCTGGGAACAGTCCAGCCATGCCAATAATCGCAATCTGAGCAGGTGAGCTTGCCGAATTCATCAGAAAAATTGGGTGGGAAACCCCGTGCTAGAAGCACGGCTTTACATTGACACTCTCACCGTCACAGCGTAGCTTGACGGGAGATTCTTGTTTCATCGGGTTTGTCTAGTCCCAAGTCATCTCTGGCTTGAAACCCCGTCCAGATTCCCCTCCACAAGCATCTGTTTTAAATCCACTGACTGCCTGGCAGCAGATAACAAAACTTGATTATGTTGCGATTCCTCATTTACAAACGATGTCGCCCCTGTTGTTAGGTATTTTACTTTGGTCAAGCATTTTGTCTGGCGAGAACCACCAATTCGCCCATCTTGGCACACTTGGGTGCGTTGGCTTTTTTATTCTAACATCAGTTTTAATGAACGCTGTATTGATCGAGGGTGGACTATTGCTGCCCAGGTGCATCGGCGGCTTCGATGTTAGGGTATAGATGTCTCCCGTGAGTCGGTTTTTATTTTTTGTTGGTTGGCGGGGGTCGGATCATTGAGTAAAGTAGGGGGGGATCGATCAGTTTAAGTTGTCCTGTGGTAGGGGTAAATCCAGGAAGATAAGAAAGCAGCCAGTGGGGAAGCGGATCCTAGAAAGGTGAAAGCCTAAGCAAAAGGTGCGGCGGTCAAGACTCCGTTGAGTTTATGTTTAGTCGTTCTCATAAAATGGTTCTCGACCTATCAGAGTTTATAGTTAACGGCTCTTCGGTTTGTGTTATGCAATGGATGGGGGTTATAAGGAATGAAACCCTTATAGAGACAGACATTACCGCGATTTTTGTCAATTGTTTGCGATCTAGAGCGAACTAATCAATTAAATCTCTTGCCAGATAAGGATTTAGTCGATTTATGCCCCCATATCGAACCATACCAAGTCCCGAAGAGCCT
>NZ_JAPZSS010000219.1:0-16211 GCF_027532015.1 Microcystis sp. LE19-131.1A
GAAAAACTTGATTAATAATGTACAGGATTAATTCTACTACAAAATTGGAAGGAGGGGGCAACCATCGATCCCTACCTCCCACACTCCGAGAATGATTATTATTCTTGAGAATGAATAGTTTATTTTTTGGAAGTCCCCTAGAGGGGGAATGCCAAAAAAGCCGCCAGATAAAATTTATTTTTCTACCTTAACCCGTTGAGTAACGACAACAATCCCATCTCCTTGAATTAAAATCGCCGATAACCAACGATTTTCTGGTGTTGCCGGCGCTTTTACCCGCTTAAATAAACCGCCGGACTGTAATAATTCCAATTCTAGGGGATTTGTATTAATATAGCGCTCAATATCTACTTTCTCATCGATCGCCGCTCCAGCCAATAAATCATCCCCTAAAGGTTCGCGAACAATCACATCAAAATCAAATTCTTCACCCACTTTCACCCTTTCGGGAATTCTCACTTGAATACTGGGGGGATTTTTGCCAGTATTTAACTCAACTCTCTCGCTTAAAATCTCCTGATAAACCAGTTTATTACCTTGAAATTGTTGACGAGAACGAATCGTGGCATTCATTCCCACCACTCGTCCCTGCACCTTTCCCGTCCCAGTAATTTTAGTAATTGTATTGGCCGTTAACTTGTCCCCGGAACGACTCCAAGATTCGAGAGTCGTGGTGTATTGTAGATTGTTATAACGTTCCCAAAAATGAGTTAAAGCTTTTTGAGTTTTTTCGTAGGTCAAACCATCGGAATTAGTAAATTTCGGACTATAAAACTCCATCAATTGCTTGAGATCCCGCTCATTAGCGGCCGTTTCGATTTTGGAGATAAGGGTTTTTAAATTAGCCGGAGCAGTTTCTGGCTTTTCGGCCCGCAGACCGGTGGCAAGGGTCAAAGTTAACCCCAAACCTAACAGCAACGATAGGGAAAAATTGAGGGATTGACGAAAAAATTTATTGGGAATCGTGTTCAAGTTACGCATTAGTGATAGTTTGTGTAAGGATCGATCAATAACTATGGTAGATTATTTCATTCTAGGGCTGAATTTACCCTCTCTCGAATTATGGCACGCACTCCAACCCGTCTCCTGATTGCCGCTAGTGGTACTGGTGGTCATTTATTTCCCGCTTTGGCCCTGGCCGAGCGTTTGCCGGATTACGAGATTGAATGGTTAGGAGTTCCAGACCGTCTGGAACAGTCCTTAGTTCCAAAAACCTATCCCCTGCACAGCATCCCGATTGAGGGATTTCAAACCCGTTTCGGGTTAAAAACTCTCAAGATTCTGTTCGGTCAACTGCGGGCCATTTGGCAAGTGCGTAATTTAATCAAAAAACGTCAGATAGCGGCAGTTTTTACCACCGGGGGTTATATTGCAGGCCCGACCATTTTAGCGGCTCGTTTAGCCAATATTCCCGTCATCCTACACGAATCTAACTACATACCGGGCAAAGTCACGAAAGTTCTCGGTCGCTGGTGCGATACGGTTGCCCTCGGTTTTCAGGGAACCGCCAGCTATTTACCCGGCACTCGCACTACTTGGGTTAGTACGCCTGTACGGGAGCAGTTTCTCATTCCCCAGTCCCTAGATTTACCGATTCCAGAGGATGCTTTTTTAATTGTCGTTGCCGGTGGTTCTCAAGGGGCCGTGGCTCTTAATCAAATTGTCCGGCAAAGCGCTCCCCAATGGTTAGAAAAAGGCATTTATATCGTGCATCTCACGGGAGAAAACGACCCCGAAGCGGATAGTTTGCGCCATTCTAACTATTTTTCCCGGCCTTTTTACGACAATATGGCGGGATTATGGCAAAGAGCTAATCTGGCTATCAGTCGCTCCGGTGCCGGCACTTTAACAGAATTAGCGATCACTTGTACGCCTTCGATTTTAATTCCCTATCCTTTTGCTGCCGAAGACCATCAGTTCTATAATGCCAAAGTTTTCGCGGAAGCTCAAGCCGCTTATCTTTACCGTCAAAATGAGTTAACTGCTCAGTTTTTAAGCGAATTAGTCCTCGATTTATGGTCTAATCCCGAAAAATTGGCCGCCATGGCTCAACAAGCTTCTCATCTAGCTATTAGTGATAGTGCCGATTTATTAGCCGATTTGTTGAGAAGAAAGAGTCAAAAAGATAGTTTTTGAAACAAATCGGCCACGGGAAAAGTGAACCCCGGAACCACATCTTCCCCCTCCAGAAAATCTCCTGATGTTAATAATCCCTGCGGTTCGTACCCAGAACGATAAACTAAAACCAGAGAAATCGTGAGTGAGGGTTAGCCATCCGTTTTAACGGATGGTAGTCGAGCGAACAAGGGGATTTATCCCCCTGTATCATTTATTAGTTTGATTCTCAATGTATTTTTTAATAGTTTCCGTAGAAGCGTTGCCAGCAGTTGAGCAGAAATAGCTAGGAGTCCACAGAGTGGGTAGTTTTAACAATTCTGGAAATTCTTTTCTTAAGTGATGAGATAGTCTCCCTTTGATTCTTTTAATTATTGTGGTCGGGGAATAACTAGGGTCTGATTCCAAAAATAAATGAATATGATCTGGCATTATTTCTAATGCGTTCTCGCGTAGCGAGCGCGTTCTCGCGTAGCGAGCGCGTTGCGACCAACCTCCAGTTATTTTCTTTGGACAGGTCAAAAATAATCGACTGCGCTCTTAACTTAATGTCCCCTTTTAATACCGCTTTTCTCCGTTTTGGACACCAGACAAAGTGATAGTTAAGTAGTGTTACCGAATGAGGATTTCTTCTATAATCTTCCATCTACCCTTGACAAATAGTGTATTTACAACATATCCCATATACAGGAGGTAAGTCAAGGTGTACGGAGTTCAACAAGTTCTCATCCATACAGACAGCGAGATAAGGGCTGTCTTAGAGTTTGTCTGTGAAGAAGCTAACAAGCTGGCTAATTGTGGTATTTATTATTGTCGGCAAATGCTTTTTAAGGTAGGGCGATATATCGGTAAATATGACCTTGATTCTCAGTTGAAAAATAACCCTCATTTTCGAGCCATGCGATCATGTTGCGCTCAACAATTGCTACATGATGTTGCTGAATCTTTTTCTTCCTATAAAGGGCTTTTAGGTCTTTGGAATAAGGGGCAATTACCTAATAAGCCTAGACCACCTAAATATCGAAAGAAAGGGGGGATGGCAGTAGTAACCTATACGGCAAGATATGTGAAGTTAACCAAAAAAGGGTTAAGGTTTTCGTTGGGGGATCAGGTAAAAGCTTGGTTCGGGATTGATAGTTTTTATCTGCCAATGCCGTCTAATTTGAGGTTTGAAGACATTAAAGAGTTTCGGATCGTTCCTAGAAATCTTAGTTTTTATCTTGAGTGTGTTTATAAGCAACCCGATCAAGAGAAAGTTAAGCCTAACAACAATGTACTAGGAATAGATCACGGATTGGGTAACTGGTTAACCTGCGTTTCTAACACGGGAAAGTCTTTTATCTTTGACGGAAAAAAGGTTAAATCTCAAAATCAATGGTATAACAAGCGAGTTGCTCAAATTAAGACTGGTAAGCCGCAGGGTTACTGGGATGATGAATTAGCTAAAATAACCGAAAGGCGTAACCGACAGATGAGAGACGCTACCAATAAAGCTGCTCGTTTTATTATCAATTGGTGTCTCGGCAATGACATTTCTACTGTCGTTTTTGGATGGAATCAGCGACAAAAAGACTCGATTGAGTTAGGAAAGAAAGTTAATCAGGAATTTGTTAGTATTCCCACAGCGAAGCTTAAAAATCGCATTTGTCAATTGTGTGAAAAGTACGGGATTAAATTCGTTGAGACTGAGGAAAGCTACACCTCAAAGGCTTCTTTTTTAGATGGTGATTCGCTACCTAAATTCGGTGAGAAACCCGAAGGGTGGCAGTCATCAGGTAAAAGAATTAAAAGAGGTTTGTTTAAAGCTTTTAGTGGTCAATTAATTAATGCTGATTGCAACGGTGCGGCCAATATCATTAAAAAAGTAGCCACACAGCTAGGGGTTTCTCTAGATAAGGTGGGTAGGGCATCTTTGACAGTGCCACAACGATATAAATTGGATAGCCTTTCTAAAATATATCGTAATCGAATAGAAGCGCGGTTTCAACCCGCTTCTATTCACCGATTAGAATCCCCGTCTTTTTAAAGCGGGGAGATGTCAAGAGTCCCATTGGCAAAATATTCAGCAATTTTGTCCTCGATTTCTGCCACTGTATTCCCTGGAGAGAGAATTTCTACCACTAAATCGGGACCACCTTCTAAAAAAACCGTCGGCAATTCTTCCAATCCTTGCAGACGTTCCTTAGCAAAAAAAGCTATATCAGGAGAGCGTTTATTACCATTTTTCATAGTAAAAGCAGTGCTGGAGTCCAATAATACCCCTAGTTTTCGAGATGTTACTAAAGCGAATAAAGCAGCACTTAAAATAATGGCAATATAACCGTGTAAAGCCCCAGAATTGCCCAGATTAATTAACTCTCCCTTGGCCAATTCGTAACAATTGCCATCGTCAGGTAACGCCATAAACTCTGCATCAGTCCATACTTTTGTCTCTGGAGTTTTAATCACAGTATTTTCTCGAATAGACATAATTTATCCTCGGTAAATATTCACAAGTAAAACCCTTAAAGAATTTCCTGTAACATCCGATTGACCTGGGAAGCATAACCACCACCAAATAAATTAAAGTGGTTGAGAATATGGTAGAGATTGTAAAGAGTTTTGCGCTTTTGATAGCCAGCATCGAGGGGGAAAACATCGTTATAACCCCGATAAAAAGCCGCCGGAAAACCGCCAAAAAGTTCCGTCATGGCTAAATCTACCTCCCGGTCTCCCCAATAGGTGGCCGGGTCTAAAATTACTGGTTCCCCATCGACGGTAATTGCCGCATTTCCCGACCACAAATCACCGTGGACGAGGGAGGGATGGGGTTGATGCTGACTCAAAATCTCGCTAATAGCGGGAATAACTTGATCCTCGTCGGGAAAATTGCCGCCGCGCTCCTTTGCAAGTCTTAATTGATAGCCAATACGCTGATGAGCGAAAAAATCCGCCCAATTGTTACTAATGGTATTAATCTGGGGAGTAGAACCAATGGTATTATTACAATGCCAACCAAAGCGATCGGATAAAGAAACTTGATGTAAATGAGCTAAATTTCGCCCCATTTTTTCCCAGCTTTGACTATTGCCACCGCCGAATTCTAGCCACTCTAGCACTAAATAACTAGATTTCTCGGCAATTCCCCAACAAATTGGCTCTGGAACCCTGATAGTCTTGGTGGCGTGAATTTGCTTTAATCCTAAAGCTTCGGCTGCAAACATGGCCTCTTGGTTCGCTTGGTTAATCTTAACGAAATAAATTAAACCATTGCCACTAACGGCATAACCCTGATTGATACAGCCACCACTAACGGGACGACTTTTCTCGATTTCAAAAGGTTTTTCCGTGGTTTGGGTAATATGTCGAGCAATTTGAGTCCACATGGTTTATCAGTTATCAGTTATCAGTTATCAGTTATCAGTTGTAAGTTTTAAGTTATCAGTTATCAGATGTAAGTTATCAGATGTAAGTTTTAAGTTAATTAGTTATTGATTTATTTATTTATCTTCATCTTTATCCCTGTTCACTGTTTACTGATTACTGTTCACTGATTACTGATTACTGATTACTGAATTGGTCTCACCACCACCACACCGTAAGCGTGGGGATTTAAATACTCTTGACAGGCATTTTGAATATCCTCTAAAGTGAGGGCTTCAATGTGTTGGGGATAACAAAAAGCTGGTTGTAAATCACCGATCTGAGTATGATAATAACCGTAAAGGTTAGCCCGATCGCTCGGTCTTTCATTGCTAAAAATAAACCGATTGGCCACTTGGGTTTTAACTCGTTCCAGTTCAGAAACTGTCACAGCTTCCTGTTGAATTTGTCCAATCTGTGCTACCACCTCTCTCTCCACTTGCTCGATATTTTCCGAGGCTAATTGGGCCGACACGGAAAACACCCCTTGCACTGCTTGGGACATATTACTGGCAGTTATTTGGGAAACTAAGGCCTTTTCTTGACGCAGAGACTGAAATAATCGCGATACCTTGCCCTGACCGAGAATAGCCGCTAAAACATCGAGAGGATAGGTTTTTTCTAAGTCTCTCAACCCCGGCACTTTCCAAAATAGGATTAAGCGGGCCTGCTGCAAATTTTCATCCTCGTATTCTTGACGGATAATCTCGTTAAAGGGAGCTTCAGGCTGTAGATTAGCGATAGGATGAGAAATCAACCCAGAATTGCCCTTACTGCCTAAAGTATCTAAAGAATCCCTCACAATAGCCATTAAATCATCTACAGGCAAATTACCCACCACCGCCACCGTCATCCATTCGGGACGATACCAAGTCCGATGAAAATCGCGCATTTGTTGAGGAGTAAGATTTTCAATCACTGCCATCGGACCCAACACCGGACGACGATAGGGTAAAACTTGAAAACAAGTCTCCATGGTGCGATAAAAAGTGCGACGACGGGGATTATCCTGAGAACGACGAATTTCTTCTAAAATAACCTGTCTTTCCCGTTCAAAAGCTTCATCGGGAATTAAAGCTTCTAAAACCACTTCTAGCTGCAGCGGAGCCAGATGGGCGAAGTCCTGCGGGGCAGTGGTAATGTAATAATGGGTGTATTCTTGGCTAGTAGCGGCATTAGTCACCGCTCCCCTCGATTCGATCGCCCGTTCAAATTCACCACTGTCTAAGTTACGGGTTCCCTTAAAAACCATGTGTTCAAGAAAATGAGCCATCCCATTGATCTGATCCGATTCTAAGGCCGAGCCGACCTGCAGCCAAACATTGAGATTAACCGCTTCTACCGGTTGACTTTCGGCAATAATCGTTAAACCATTAGCAAGACGGTGCAGAATCGGAGTGTTAAGCGTGGCAGGTTTCCCTAGGATAGCCGTCATTCTTTATTAGTCCTCGGTAATCACTCTGGCAAAAATTGTCACTTTTCCCTATTGTAGTCCCAGACTTTCACAGAGCCAACAAGATCAGGTGTTGGGTGTTAGGAGTTAGGAGTCAGTATTCAGGAGACAGGAGACAGGGTTTTGGGATGATAGGGTGATAAGACAGTTTCCCCACACCCCACACCCCACACCCCACACCCCAATTCATAATTCATAATTCTCCTCTTGCCTCTGAGAAAAAAAAATGCTACGATAAAACCAAATCAGGCTTCTACGTTGGTGACTGCCTTTCAAGTTTTTTGATCTATGCTTGATTGTGATAAGGGAGCAAGTAACCAATCCGTGTGGTAGTAAACCGAGCTTGTACTCGGAAACAGAAACGCGGAATATAAGTTCCCACCTGGTTAACCCAGGTCATAAACTTAGGTAAAACGGCGTAGCGGTCTTTTCAAGTTTTTCGAGCATATATAGGTCAAATTCTGGGGAGATTCCCTGTACTTCCTTAGTTTTGCCCTCTTGGTTGGTCAAAAAAGCCAGTATCTATATTTTTTTCTAGGTTAAAGACGGCTGTTTTCGGTAACGCTTGTCACCGCTAAATTGTGACAATCCGGACTACACTAGGGAGAAATTTATGAATTATTGTTAAGCAATGACTGAAAAACAGCCAAGAGTTGTTATCATAGGCGGCGGATTTGCGGGTTTATACACGGCCAAAGCCCTAAAAAACGCCCCCGTTCATGTTACCCTCATCGATAAGCGAAATTTCCATCTTTTTCAGCCCCTCCTCTATCAAGTCGCTACTGGGGCGCTATCTCCGGCCGATATCTCCTCACCTTTGCGCTTAATCCTACGGGGTCATGACAATACAGATATTCTCCTCGATCATGCCATAGATATAGATCCAGTTAAGGGAGAAGTGATCTTGGAAGATCACCCACCGATCGCCTACGATCAATTAGTTATTGCCACGGGAGTCAGTCATCACTATTTTGGCAATGATCAATGGCAGCCCTACGCTCCAGGGTTAAAAACCATTGAAGATGCAGTAGAAATGCGTCGTCGCATCTATCTTGCTTTCGAGAAGGCCGAGAAAGAAATCGATGCCGAAAAGCGGCAAGCTTTATTAACTTTTGTGATTGTCGGTGGTGGACCGACGGGGGTAGAATTAGCAGGAGCGATCGCTGAAATTGCCCACGGTGCGCTTAGGTCTGATTTTCACCAGATTAACCCCACAGAAGCGAAAATTTTGCTTTTAGAAGGGATGGAGCGGGTATTACCCCCATATTCACCCGATTTATCCGCTAAAGCTGCCGCTTCTCTCACAAAATTAGGGGTGACAGTGCAAACTAACAGCATCGTTACCAATATTGTTGAAGGTTGTGTCACCGTCCGTCAGGGAGAAAAAACCACAGAAATCGCGGCCGAGACAATTTTATGGGCAGCGGGGGTAAAAGCATCGAGAATGGGGCGAATTTTGGCCGAAAGAACCGGGGTAAATCTCGATCGCGTCGGCCGGGTAATTGTCGAACCCGATTTAAGTATCGCCGGTTATGGCAATATTTTTGTGATCGGGGATCTGGCTAATTTTGCCCATCAGGGAGATAAACCTTTACCCGGAATTGCCCCCGTGGCCATGCAGGAGGGCGAATATCTGGCGAATTTATTAATTTCTCGCCTAAAAGGGCAAAGTATTAAACCTTTTCATTATATCGATCGAGGTAGTCTGGCAGTGATCGGCCAAAATGCGGCCGTGGTTGATTTGGGATTTGTCAAGTTTTCTGGGTTCATCGCTTGGTTAGTCTGGGTTTGGGCCCATATTTACTATCTGATCGAATTTGATAATAAATTAGTGGTGATGGTGCAATGGGGTTGGAATTATTTTACCCGCGGTCGTGGTGCTCGTTTGATTACGGGAGAGGGGCAGAATTTAGCCTCGGGACAATTGCCGCAAAATAACGGCCAAAATAATAACAATCTTGCCGTTTCTAACCCGAAGGAAACTCTCTCTCCACCGATTGTGAAAGTGTGAAAAAATAGCCGTGATTATCTAGTTATCAGTTAGCCGGTAAAAACAATCGATCATGAAAATAGAACATCCTAACAGTCTAGAAATTACTCCAGAGGAAAGCCAAGAATTAGAATATTTACGAGTTACAATTGAACGAGCGATCAAAGATGGTGTGATCACAAGAATAGAATTTGAATCGATTAAAACAATCATGTTTTCTAATAAGAAAAATAATCCCGACCAAATCCTCCGGCAAGTGACACTCTATCGCCATTTAGTCGTTGAAAAAATGAATAATGGCGAACTAATTTTTGAATCTCCTCAATAGGGCGAAATTCCTTTTTTAGCTATTTAGTACAAATGCTCAAACTTTCTTTCCCTTCTTCCCACTCCCCACTATCCTATACCTTTTAAACGGGATTTAGTAAGTAGCTAGACACAATTAATTAGGGCTTGCGGCAAAAAGTACGGGCGAAGCATTCGGATAGAAAATATACGATTTCACCGATAGGTTATGCCCAAATGCTTCGCCCCTACAGGACTCGGGCTGATGAAGACGCAAGGTTTTTAACGACGATTCTCTCAAAATCTTGCACCTGTTTCGCGAGAAAAGCCATAAAACTCTTACGTTGCCTACATTTCACATTTATTCAGCAAGCCCTAATTATACATATCTAAACACCTCTTGCCTTTTGCCTCCGGCCTTTATTAGCTTATTCTTTTTTGTCGCTACCCGGAAAAGCTCGACCTTGAATATTTTCTAAAGCTGAAACTGCCGCCCTGGAACCAGCCATAATATCTCGTTCTTCTCCACCTAAATATAAGCGGCCAAAACTGCCCACGGAAGTAACGTGTAGGATATTAATTAAAGCAGCTTTTTCGGCCTGATTAGCGGCCAGGGAAGCGTAGGCGGCCGGTTGCACTTCTAGAACGTATAAAGTCTGTCCCGCCATTAACATCATACCCCGAGAACTACGGTTAATTAATTGGGCTTGGTAAGCGTCAATGTTGCGAATAATTTGGCTAGAGACAATTTGCGGTTTCAGACAATCGCGCTGACTAACGCCTAAATACTGCAAAATTGCCTGACCGGCCGCCCTGACCTCTCCCTGACTGCTAGAATGGAGTTCTAAGAGTCCGTAGAGTCGTTCTACGAATAGAACCCCCGGACGAACCACGGCGGATTTGAGGGCAATATCGGTGATGCGATTAATCTCGATGCCGGGGGAAATTTCAATCCAGAGGGAAGCATCCCCGGGTAAGGGTAAAAATCCTTGGGCGACTGTACCGATGTAAGCGGCGTGTTGAAGCTGTAAATTGTCAAGATAAACGTAACTGCGAAGTTCTACACCCAAGCTGATTTCTCCCTCTTTCTGTCCTCTAGCCAATCCCCATTCCAACCCGGGAGCGATGATTAATCAATCCTTAATTAGGGCTTAGGCATTACCATCTTTCACTATAGTATAGAATTGGTGGCCTTTAAATTTGCCTGATAGAAAGGGTAAAAAACTATAATTATGGGGACAAACTCAGGGAAAAACCAGCATGACGATTCTTTTAGGGGGAGATATCGGGGGAACTAAAACAATCCTGCGTTTAGTGGATTGCCAAAACTCATCGGATAGTCCCCAACCCCTGCTAACTACTCTCGATCAAGAAATTTATCCCAGTGAACAATACCCCGATCTGGTGCCGATCGTCCGGCAGTTTTTGGCCCGACAGGCTACTATTCCCCCAGTGACAAAAGCTTGTTTCGGTATTGCAGGTCCGGTGGTTAACAATAGTTCCGAATTGACTAATTTAAGTTGGTCTCTAACTGGCGATCGCCTAAGCCGTGAGCTGCAGATTGAGCGAGTAAAATTGATTAATGATTTTGCGGCGATCGGTTATGGGGTGTTAGGATTAGCCCCAGAGGAGCTGCACAATCTACAGTCGGCCCCAGCAGTACCAGAGGCCCCGATTGCGGTTATCGGTGCGGGAACGGGGTTAGGAGAGGGTTTTTTGATTCCTATCTCGAAGGGTAAATATCGGGTCTTTGCTACTGAGGGATCCCACGCTGATTTTGCCCCTCGATCGAGTTTAGAATATCAACTATTAAATTATCTCTTGGAACTCTATAATATCGAGCGAATTTCGGTCGAGCGAGTGGTTTCTGGTCCTGGAATCACTTCTATCTATCGATTTCTCCACGATAGTAACTATAGTCAGTCATCACCGGCCATGGCGGAAATTTACCGCACTTGGTTAGCAGAAATGGATAAACCGCAAAAAAACGTGGATTTAGCGGCTGAAATCGCCAGTTTTGCCCAAGATAACTCGGATCATCTCTGTTATCAAACCATGAAAATCTTTGTCGAGGCCTACGGTGCGGAAGCGGGCAATTTAGCCCTGAAGTTGCTTCCCTACGGAGGATTATACATCGCGGGAGGGATTGCGGCCAAAAATCTTCCCCTAATGACCGAGGGTAGCTTTATGAAGGCTTTTCGGGCTAAAGGTCGCATGACGGAGCTATTAAGCAATATTCCCGTTTATATCGTTCTTAATGCTCAAGTGGGACTGATGGGGGCGGTTTACTGTGCTAGTCAGCTATGAGGGAGGGTTTAGTGGAGATGGCTAGGGATTATTTTCAGGTGGTGATTCGGTAGTAGTGATGGAGGCTTAATCCTCTCCTTTGCTGTGCATTAGAACTCTTGCAAATTAATTATATGTTATGATGGTAGGCTAACTAATTTTTTGGGAAAATTAGCCAATTAGTGCATTTTTTCTGAATGAAAACCTGAAGTTTTACTTTTAACTCAAAACTCTTTATATATGCTTTAATTTGGTTATCAAAACCTCTTTATTTAAGCTGCAGAAACCATCTCAATTTTTATTATTGAGAATAAATTATCCTTGACTGGATTAATGTTTGGCAACTTTTAAGAAGTTGCTATAACTATTCCTAACTCATAGTTATAAATAGTCGTCAAAAAGTTAACTTTTAAACTATATCTTCGACGACAATTCCGATATTTACGCGATAATATTTTCAAGATTTTGAGTTTCCTATTTATAGGTTAAATGATAATCCTTTCTTTGGCTAAAGCATTGTTATACTCCTTTTATAACTCTGTTAATTTTCTATTTTTCGGTTTCTTTTTCGGTGTATAACTATTACTATGGCATGCATCTATTCCCTGATAATCATTGTCTTCTCTGCTGGGAGTTAAAGGATGAAACCGAACTCGAATTTTTTAAAATAAACTAAAATCGTGACCTCTAGCTTTCCCACAACAGACACAGATAATTTCCTCGGTATTTTTATCAGCTACTAATTGAGATTTTAAAGTATGATAACTTCTTTTACCACCAAAAAAATTTTTCTGTTTCTTTTTGGGGCGTTCCCTGGGAGTTTCCGTTACATCCATTACCGTTATGACCGGTATCTCTGCTTGATTTAGTAGAGCTTTTTTTCCTTTTAAACGGAAGTTTCCCGATTGTAAAAGCATTTTTTCCGTCTTATTTACAATCCTAACTTTATACCAAATAGGAACTGGAGATACTGCCTAGGTCGGGGATGTAAGACCAAAAACTGGGTGTAAGTCGGTTTTGAGGCAATCCCCCGTGACATAGGAAGTAGTTCACCTTGACTGGAATGTATAACACCCATTTCCTCCTACAGATACCTAGAGAGCGTTTCTGCTCAAATCGACGATCGACTCCTCCCTGACCATTAAGATAACTGTTATCAGTAATTATGGGAAAATAAATTCCCATACCTTATTTCCTCGTGGCACAATAGAGACAAAGTATAAAAAACTTAACAATAAGGAGGAGTTCGATGGTTGCTACACCAGTCAAAACAAAACGTCTCACTGTGCAGGTGGCCGATCTCACCGCAGACATCACCGCTATTCGTTCCCTCGATTGGGATCGCGATCGCTTCGATATTGAATTCGGATTACAAAACGGTACGACTTATAACTCCTATCTGATTCGTGGGGAAAAAATCGCCCTTGTGGATACCTCTCACGAAAAATTCCGTCAACTATATTTTGATAGTCTCAACGGATTAATTAACCCCCAAGAAATCGATTATTTAATTATCAGTCATACCGAACCTGATCACAGTGGTTTAGTCAGAGATCTGCTGCAACTCGCTCCCAATATTACCGTCGTTGGGTCGAAAGTGGCAATTCAGTTTTTAGAGAATTTAGTTCATCATCCCTTTCAACGTCAACTGGTCAAAAATGGCGATCAGTTAGACCTAGGCAATGGTCACATTCTCGAATTTGTTAACGCTCCTAATTTACACTGGCCCGATACTATTTTTACCTACGATCACGGTTCGGGAATTTTATTTACCTGTGATGCCTTCGGAATGCACTATTGTTCCGATGATCTTTACGATGAGCAATTAAGTGCTATTGAACCAGATTATCGCTTCTATTATGAATGTTTAATGGCTCCTAATGCTCGTTCGGTACTAGCGGCGATGAAACGGATGGAACCACTAGGTAATATTAATCTCGTGGCTAATGGTCATGGACCAGTATTAAAACATAATGTTACTGAATTATTGACCCATTATCGTGATTGGAGTCAAGCACAAACTAAGGCAGAAAAAACCGTCGCTGTTTTCTATATTTCCGATTATGGTTATAGTGATCGCCTCTGTCAATCGATTGCCAAAGGTATTACTAAAACTGGTTTGGCTGTAGAAACTTTAGACCTGAAATCCGCCGATCCCCAGGAGGTAAAAGAATTAGCTTCTTCTGCGGTGGGAATCGTCATCGGTACTCCCCCGGTTTCTGGTATTAATGCCCAAGAAATTACGGGAAATCTAGGCACAATTCTCGCCTCGGTTAACCCCAAACAATACCTCGGAATGTTTGAATCTAAAGGGGATGATGATGAATCAATTTTACCTCTATTTAATAAGTTTCGTGAAGTTGGTTTAACCAAAGCTTTTGATCCCATTCGTAGCGCAGAAACTCCTAACGAGAGTCTCTATCAACGCTGTGAAGAAGCGGGTACAGACATGGGACAACTATTAACCCAAGAGGTAAAAGTTAAACAAAGAAAATCCCTCGATACTGACCTTGATAAAGCCATCGGACGGATTAGCGGTGGTTTATATATTATTACCACCAAGAAAGGAGATAGAAGCGGTGCAATGGTTGCTTCTTGGGTGACGCAAGCAAGTTTTGATCCTCCCGGTTTTACTGTTGCTGTGGCCAAAGATCGGGCGATCGAGTCTTTAATGCAAGTGGGGGATCAATTCATTTTAAATATTCTGGAAGAAGGCAATTATCAAACCCTGATGAAACACTTTTTAAAACGTTTCGGACCAGGGGAAGATCGTTTTGCAGGAGTCAATACTCGCACCGCTAATAATGGTTCCCCAATTTTAGCCGATGCTCTCGCTTATTTAGAATGTGAGGTCGCTAGTCGCATGGAATGTGCTGACCACTGGATTGTTTACAATAAAGTCACCGATGGTCGCGTTTCTAAACCTGATAGTTTAACGGCTGTTCACCATCGCAAAGTCGGTAATTATTATTAGGATTTTTGCTTGATTTGACTGGTTGAGAAAATACAGATCAAGATGTTTGCTCTCAGCTTTTGAGATGGTTTAACCTCTCAACCAGTTGGTCATACTAAATCCGTTAAGTATAGGCTACATATCAGAATAGGCAATAGACAAAAGAAGTACAAGGGCATCCGAGGGGGTCAACGAGAGAATAAGGATTTTAGCGATTGTCTTACCCCCTCAGATGCTTATAGATTGTCACAACAACATAAATTTAGCTTATGGTAATACTCAAAGAAAAGGTTTTTCTCCGCGCCACTACCTTGTACTAAATCTGGTTATTAAAAACTGATTATTTATTCCCCCTTTTGCCTTTTGCCTCTCCTCATAACTAGCCTGTACTCAACGGATTTAGTATTAGTCCTAATTTTTCGGTGAACGGTCAATTCTTTAATGGCATTGGCAGAATGAGTTGAGTTACACTGTTTACAGTGTAATTAAAAGTTAAAAAAATTGATGTCCCAAGTTGTTAGCACCAGACTGCCCGACCACACAGCAGAAAGACTGAAAAGGTTAGCCCGCCGATTAGGAAAAACCCCCAGCGAAACCAGCGCGATTTTAATCGAGGAATCCCTCCGAGAAAGCGAGTTCCCCTATATTGAATTTCGCCATTCTCCTTTGGGGCGGCAGCCCTACCTAAAAAACTCCAGTTTGGCTCTGTGGGAAGTAATTCAAATCGCTCAAAGCTACGGACTAGATGAAGAAAAAACGGCGGCACATTTTCATCGACCCCTGGAATGGGTACGCTCTGCCCTGCTCTATGCCGAAGCCTATCGGTCCGAAGTCCAAACTGCGATTTCCGATGCTCAAGCGATGAATGAAACGACGATAAAGCGGCTCTTACCGCAATTGGAAACAATGACGGTTTCTGCTGATTTGAGCGGGGAATAGCTAAAATGCTATCTTTTTTATTGGATGAACATATTTTTCCGACGGTTGCCGAACAAATTAGTTATAAACGTCCAGAAATCTCGATTTTTCCCCTAATAACTTGGCAAAAAGGTAGATATTTGGGCTATTCGGATGAAATCGTCTTAAAAGCGGCGGCGGAAGCCCGATTAACTCTAGTAACCTACGACCAGAACAGTATTCCCCCGCTTTTGTGGGAATGGGGAGAAGCTTGGAAAAGTCATAGCGGCGTTATTTTTATCGATTATGAGTCTATTCCCCCTAGCAATTTCGGTCTTTTGATCCGTTCGCTTTTAGCCTTGTGGGAACTGCAAGGAAAGCAGGATTGGACTAACCGACTTGTTTATTTGAAGCCAAAAGTCTAATTCTTTTGGACAGATTGCGATCTGATGTGTTATATTAGTCAAAGGTGTGACAGAAATGACTACAATTATCCATCGCGAAAAGACCTGATTTTTGTCTACGCATGGAGACGTAGTAATGAAAATCACCAAAATCGCCGCCATTAAGGTTTCCGCCTTAGTTAGGGTTTGCTGAATAAGTACGGGCGAAGCATTCGGGCAATAACCTATCGGTGAAACCGTAGATTTTCTATCCGAATGCTTCGCCCGTACTTTTTGCTGCAAACCCTAATTAGGGTTTGCTGAATAATGGTAAAAACCTTACAGGAAAGGGCTTTTAGCTTGATTGAGAGCTTCCCAAATGCACTTAAATCTGCTAGAATCTCTTAAAACCCTTGCATCACCCTTGCATCACCCTTGCATCTTCTC
>NZ_JAPZSS010000154.1:0-9959 GCF_027532015.1 Microcystis sp. LE19-131.1A
AAACCCCCCGTTGGGGGCGTGGCGCCGCCCCCAAACCCCCCGCGCATTAGTTTTTCGGTGGGATGCTTACACGCAGCTGCTGATACATCTGTAATAATTTAAGGGTCACTGATAATTGCTGATTGTCCCTATTTCTGCAAATGTGAGATGCACCCGTTGGATAGTGGTAAATTTAGCTGAAATTTCCCTATCACCCTACTTTAAATCCTCCAATTTAATTCTAGGATCTACAGCTTTGAGAAGCAAATCAGCCAGAAGATTACCGATAATCAACATAGTAGCACCCATCATTAAACTGCCCATAACTAAATACAAATCTTTAGCCGTCACAGCTTGCAAAATTAAGCGACCTAATCCTGGCCAATTAAAGAAAAATTCGGCGATAAATGCCCCACTTAACAAACTAGAAAATTCAAAGCCCAAAAGAGTTATCAGGGGATTAATAGCATTGCGTAAAGCGTGGACATAGATAACTTTATTTTCCGGTAAACCTTTCGCCCTTGCGGTTTGAATATAATCCTGTCGCAGAACATCTAATAATTGTCCCCGCATCAATCTTTGTAATCCTGCAAAACTGGTAACTGTCAGGGCAATAGTTGGTAAAATCATGTGCCAAGCGATATCTAAAACTTTACCGATAGGGGAATATTCCGAATAGTTAATACTGGTCATATCACCCACCGGTAAAAGCGGCGAGACATTTTGGGCGAGAATTAGCAGTAAAAGGGCAGTGATAAAACTGGGAAAACCTTGACCAAGATAACTGATAACTCGGAAAAATTTATCGATAAATTGGTTTTGTTTGACGGCGCTGAGAATGCCCAAGGGAATCGCAATCGCCCAGGTTAAAATAATGGAAGTCAAAGACATTAATAACGTCGCTGGAATTCTCTCTAATAATAGGGAAGACACGGGACGAAAATAGGTAAAACTCAGACCAAAATTAAACTGAGTTACCATTTGCCACAACCATTTAAAATACTGGACAATCGGCGGGTCTTTTAAACCAAAAAGGGCAATATATTGTTCTTTAGTTTCCTGACTAATCTTGGGATTAAGGTCAAGCAAAGCCAGAAAACCGCCGGGGGTTAATTGGATAATAGCGAAACTCAAAGCCGAGGCCAACAACAGAGTTAATAAACCCTGGAGAACACGCTTGACAATATATAAAAAAGTTTCGCTAGTTAGGAGAGATTGTAACCCATTAGCACTCGATCGAGCGGTTTTAGCCTTATAATTATCATCGGTCGCCGTCATAAGTAATCATGCCAAGTTAATTTCCTAGTGGGGACTCCAATTCAGGAGTCAGGAGACAAATAGTCGCGCAGAATTAATTGCCATTTTTGAGATAGGCACTCTTGCCAGAGTGTTAGCGAAATGTGTAATTAATTCTGCTTAGGTACTTAAAAAAACCTAGTAATCGATAATGGTAATAATCGGTAAATCGGGTAGTTTTTCCCGACCACCGAGGTCGATTAACTCGATGATAAAGGCAAATCCTAACACCTCACAACCAATTTTTTCTAATAAATCGGCCGTCGCTTTCGCCGTCCCTCCCGTCGCGATTAAATCATCGACAATTAGGACTTTATGATGGGATGCCACCGCGTCCTGATGAATTTCGAGGCTATCGCTTCCGTATTCCAAATCATACTCGATACTATGAACGGCGGCGGGTAGTTTGCCCGGTTTCCGGACAGGAATAAATCCCGCTTCTAATTGGTATGCTAAAGGAACACCAAAGAGAAAACCCCGCGATTCCATACCGACAATGTAATCGGGGGATAAACCGTAATCGCGACACTTTGCCGTTAGGGTATCGATCGTGTAACGTAATCCTTGGGGATGATTGAGTAGGGTAGTAATATCGCGGAAGACAATACCCGGTTTGGGAAAGTCAGGAATATCGCGAATCAGTGATTTCAGATCCATTCGGTTTCCGTGTCTCGTAAAATGGGGGACAGCTATCTATACAATACAATTTACAATACCCTGACTCGATCGCCCTTGTGTTTTAGTTCTCCTATATCATGACCTCTACTAGCCTAACGCCCGAATCTACAACATCAGCCCCAGAAAAACCGTTTATTTTAAGCGTTTTACCCGATTTTCCGATTGCCAGTCAGCAATGCGCCCTACATCTCCAACAGCATATCGATTTAATGCTGTTAGCGTTGGAATCCTTAGAAGTAGGTGCCGGGGAGGCCCTGTTAGCCCTCTGTAAAGAACTAGGACTCGATAAAATTATCAAAAACCGGATTATTTTCTGGCGCTTGCGCTGTACTAATCCCTGGCGAATTTCCTACACCCTCGACCGTCTGACCCTTGACCAAGCAAAAGCTTTAGTTATCATTGCCAGTTATCGGGCCAAACCTCTAGCTATATCCATCCGACAATTACTGTTAGCGCGGCAACAGATGGAGTCAAAAGGTTTACCCGTGGATAATAATTTTCTTTTATCAGAATACCTAGAACGATTTCGCTCCAATTTTCGCAGTCGCATGAACCCCCGTCGGGCCAAAGTATCGGTTTATCTAGCCGATGAAAATGCTTTAAATGAACTGGCTTTATCCCTCCTCGATCAGTTATTATTTTGTACTGGTACCACGGGAATGCAGCGGTTTTGGATTAGTTTATTTGATGGGGAGATCGTGTAAAAATGAGAAGACAGTATAGCCTGCCCAATTGTACCCTGATTCTCGATGGTTTCGGCGATGATTTTGCCCCAGCTAACCCCGGGGATAGCCGACCTTTACTCTCAATTTTGACTAACGTAGAATGTCGGTTAATCGGGGCCAATAAAGTCCTGCAAGGTGGTCGGGTTTTCCTGGAAAATTTGGTCCAAGCGGTCAGTCAGTATGCCCAAGAATTTTTAAGTGGTGTTCGTCACCCCCAAGACCCCGTCCATGAACCAGATCATGTGTACCTAGAAAAGATTGACCAGAATCTCCATCGTCTGGTCTGGTATCCATCAACGGACTTGAATATCCCAGAAAGTCCAGTCAAGATAGAAATCAGTACCGTGCAGTTATTCGATTTAATAGAAGCGATTGACCAATTTTTTGCCGATACTCGCACTTTACCCGACCTAACCCTAAAATTACAGCCAGTTTCCCGTCGCTACCATAAGGTGAATGAATCGGTGGCCAGTCGAACAGTACCTTTTTTGGCAGGATTAGGCAGTCTTGTCGCTTGCGCCCTACTTTTCTATATTTTACCCGTCCCCCAAGTCCGTAAACCCGAAAATCCCCCCATTCCTGCCGCTTCTCCCAGTCCCACCGTCCCCACTAATCCCGTCCCCCCTCCTAGATAAAATTAGGCCCTTGCGCTTTTCCCAACACCCCACACCCTACACCCTACACCCCACACCCTTCTCTGTCTTAGTTTTTTAGGCTCTTCGGTTTGTCTTATGCAACGGACAGGATTATAAGAGATGAAACCCTTATCGAGAAAGATATTTGGCGATTTTTGTCAATTGTTTTTGATCTAGAGCGAACTAATCAATTAAATCTCTTGCCAGATAAGGATTTAGTCGATTTATGCCCCCCTATCGAACCATACCAAGTAACGAAGAGCCGTTTTTTAGAGAAAGTACCCAAAAAAAAACCAGATCTTTTTTGCACAAGTTAGAAAATTGTGTTATACTGGTGAGTCTGTGAAGGTTTTTCGATAGGGAGTATTGAAAAAAAAATGACCAAACTGGGAACCCATTTGATTGTCGATGCTTGGCAAGTACCTGCTGACCTCCTCAACGATCCCGAGCGCATTCGTCGCGCTATCCTCGATGGAATTACGGCAGGAGAAGCAACGCTGATCGATTTGTGTGTCCACCAGTTCAGTCCCCACGGAGTTACCGCGACGGCGACTTTAGCTGAATCTCATATCGCGATCCACACCTGGCCTGAACACGGCTATTTCGCCGCCGATTTATTCTTCTGTGGTGCCGGTAAACCCGTGGTTGCCATGGAAATTTTGACCAAATCCCTGCAAGCAGGTGAAATTAAAGTGCGGGAACTAACCAGAGGATTCCCCGGTCCTGCGGCAGTTTATGAAAGCAAAAAGGAAGAACCCCTGAAGTCTTCCCTGGTTATGGCCTAATTTCTAGCGCCGGCCTGAATAATAAGTTAGCAGCACTGGCAATCGCCTAAACTGAAATCGTGATCAGGATAACCTTTGTTTTTATCCTCGCCCTCTTTCCCTCTCTCGTTAGTCTCTGGTTGATTAACCGATCCCAACAGAGATTAAGCAACCGTTTGAGGGGGATTCGCCATCGTCACGAATACAGCCCGGTGATGGCCAGTGATTTTTTGTCAATTCCTCTAGGGACAGAAAATAAACCGGCCTTGATCGGTGATCTTAGTTGTCGTTTTAATGCCTATTCCCCCCATTTGCGTTGTGCGGTTAATCCCACAGGTCCGGTGTGAAGGTTGTCGGCAGTACGAAGCTAAAACTGGCACAGTATAAGCGGCTTGAGCTTCCAAACAGTTCCCTATTTGCTATCCTTAAAAATTATCGCTATCGCAATTGAGGAGTGTGGGAATAATGGCGTTCAAACGAAATTTGACCCTCTTAATCATCGGATTAGGATTAACTTGTTTACCCCTATATCCGGCCCAAGCTAACCAAATCAGCACCGTCACCCCGAATACGGCAGCCAATCAAACTCTCGCTACCCATCTGGTTCTAAAACTGAAAGAGAGAAAAGTTTACGTTTATCAAGATAGTAAAGTTTTAGCCCAATTTACCGTCGCCGTCGGCAAAAAAGGCTGGGAAACCCCCACAGGTAAATTTGAGGTGCGGGAATTAGTTCGCAATCCCGTCTGGAAAAGTCCCTGGACGGGAAAAGTCAGCGCTCCCGGTCCCAATAGTCCCCTAGGGGAAAGATGGATCGGTTTTTGGAGTGACGGCAAAAATTCCATCGGTTTTCATGGCACCCCCGCGGAAAATTCCCTCGGTAGCGCCGCTTCCCATGGTTGTGTGCGGATGCGGAATCGGGATGTAAAAGTGTTGTTTGATTTAGTCCGCAGGGGAACCCCCGTCATCGTTCAACCTTAATTCCGGCAGGTATTTTTTTAAGATGGGCAGGTCTTCCGGGCGATCAATATCGGCTAATTTAGGCAGATAAGCGGTTTTTAAAGCCAGTTTAGCGGCGATTGTCTGAGTTTTTGCCAAGACTTCCCCCGTCCCCCAGGGAATACCGTCAAAAAGCTCTGGAAAGACCTGTTTTAAAGCAATTAGGTAGTATCCTCCATCTAACGCCGGCCCTAAAACCATATCGTGGGTTTTTAGGGCCTCAAAGGCTGCTAAAATCTCTTTTTCCCCGATTTCTGGGCAATCTGTGCCAATAATAGCGATCGCTGTCATCCCTTGAGCAAAACCATCGGCAAAAGCATTTTGCATCTTTTCTCCTAAGTCTTTTCCCCGTTGAGCATGATAGGAATAATGCACACCTAACCAAGTACGCATTTTCTCCTCGCTGCCGCCATGGTAGTAAATGATCAGAGAGAGAAAATTACTCAAACCCGCTAATTTACCGAGAGTATATTCGGCCAGTTTGCGGTGTAATTCTTCGGCTCCCTTGGCTGCCAAAGCTGGAATCATACGGGTTTTTACTTTCCCCAATTCCGGATAACGGGTAAAAATAATTAGTTGTTGTCTCCAGTCCACGAGTAATTGCGACGATGATATTAATTATTAGTTTTAGCCTACTGTTAATAGGAGGCAAGAAAGCCACAAAACAGGCTTTATTGGCTTAGTATAGATTATTTTAGTTGGTTATTTAATTCTGTGTTGGGTTTCGTTCCTCAATCCAACCTACAAAAGCGGCGATCGCTTGATTGAGTCGAAACCTTTTTCCTAGCGGCATTTCAGACTTTTTCAGCCAACCCTGATTAGCTAGGGACTAGGTTTTTTGGGTGAGTTTAAACAGGATAAACCGGCATCTTTAGCAGTAGGATACTTGATTGGGACAAAAGCAAAATCTGAACTTAGTGTCCGACACTCCACAATGTGAACAAATTCTACGGAGGGATTTTGGGGTTCGCCATTTTCATCAATTTTTTTGCGATCGCCATTTTCATCGAATTGAATTGTCCCAGTTGCACCTTTAGTGACAAGAAAATCAAGAGACTTTAATTGTTCATGGATATTAATTCGTGTGGGAGTATTTGCCTTTTCTAGAGCTTTTGTTAGAGCAAGAGTTGCATCATAGGATAGGGCTGTTATTGCATTAACAGAAGTTGTAGTCCATAAAATTTTAGCATCCTTAAGAAAATCCTGGTTAGGACTGTTTAAAGAATCCCAAGGAACCGCTATAACAAACTTTTGAAAAGGTTGTAGGTTGTCAATTTGTTCTAAGGTACGAGAACTACGAAGTCCCCATGATCCGATAACCCAATTTTGACTATTATTAAGTTTTATAAGTCTAATTGCATCGCCTTGAGCATCGCCAATTGCTTTTGGGAATAGTACAAGCCCTATTGTTTCTGTTATTTTTCCTTCTTTTTGTCGTCGTAACTCTTGGATGGCTTCTTTTTCATCAAAATTATTTCCCAGATCAAATTCATCTAATTTTACTACAGTTCCAGAGAATGGAGGGCTTGTAAAAATAGTTTTAAAACTATTAAAAAAAGATTCACTAAATGGACTTCCTTCACTATAAAAGCCTACCACTTTTTTAATAGACTTTTCTTGCAAAAATTTTGCAATGGCAGGAGATTGTTGCTCGCTGGAAAAAACAGTTCGCAGGAAATTTTTTCTGGGGTATTTAGTAAGCTCGCTAGTCGTTGATCCGGGAGAAATCAAAACTAAATTATTTTGATTATAAATATCCACCGTTGCCACAGTCATTTCACTGGGATAGTGACCAACAACTCCTAAAATTTCAGGACGCTGGGAAAGAGATGATGCTGTCTTTTTGGCTAATAATTCGTCATTTTCATCATTAGTAATGACAACTTTTAATCCCTTACCATTAATCGCTTTTTTATTGATAAAATTTTGATCTGGAAAATACTTGAGGAATGGATCATTGTCATTTAAAAGTCCTAGATTAATTTTTGTTTGTAATTGTGCTACTCCTCGTAACATTTCTTTTGCTCGACTATCACCATCATCATCATTAAAGTCATTTTGATTTTTGGGGATACTAACAGCAACAGCAATGGTGTAATATGGCTTTTTAGTGGCTTCTAGTAAAGCATTATTTAAGTAAATTAATGTTTCTGCATCTAGCCTATCCTGTTGCCATGCGTCCTTAAATCTTAACAGGGCTTTTTGATAATCACACTGTGCAAAATATTCTGCACCTTTCTTCTTGTTAAACGATTGAGAGTAATTAAGAACTTCTTCTCCTTCACTAATAAAGTCGCCCGTTTGTTTTGGACAATTAGATGGAACTAATGGAGGAATAATATTATGGCGATAAATGGCAAATAAACTTACAAATGCTATTGATGCTATTCCTATGCTAACTGGCAGATTTAATTTGAAATTTTTGGGCTTTAAAGTTTTTATAGAATGCAAAATTTGGGCAATTTTTGCAGAAGGAGAAGTGCTTGGTGGAATCGTCGGAGTAATGGGATAAACCTCATTTTGCACTTCTTCTTCAATCACCTGAATATCCTCATCCCTCAGCCCGTAACGGCTTTGTAACTCTTTTAGTCTCCTTCTGTTTCCTTCTGTTATTGAAATAGAATCAGCTAATAATTCTCTAAAAGTTGCTTTGTACTCTGTTAAATTTTGTAATCTTTTTCTGAATGGCGCAAGATTCTCTTGTTCAATAATATCTGCCTCCTGTAATGATAAATCTAATTCGTTTCTTAGTTCATTTAGGCAGTTTCTTTCTACACGATTAAAATTTTCTTTACATATATTTTCCTTGCTCCATTCATCTAGAATTTCTCTAACCTTCTCACGATAAATAAATATAGGATTAGTGGCAGCAAGAGGAGATTTGGCTAAATAAATAGTATCCTCTCCTTCAAGAGAAAGATAAAATTTGGGAGTCATTGCCGGGGCAGCTTCCTTTACTCGTTCGCTGGCATACTCATGCAATTCATTAACAGAAATTAATTGATCACCATCCTTATCTGCTGCACCAGTTTCAATTCCTTCAACTAGATATTTTGTATAGATGGACAAATCGTTATCTTCCGACTCAAAAGAATATTCAATCGGACTAGAAGAGGTTAAAATCGCCCTTCCTTTACCTCCTAATTCCTCTTGAATGTTAAGTTCCCCTTTGATTGGCATTCCCTGAACCAATGCTCCGCTAAAACAGCAGTCGAGAATAATTATCTGCCTTTGGGAACGACTATCTGTGATGTACTCTTGAAGTTTACTTGCCGCTAAAGCTGTTGCACGACGAAAATCTCCATTCTGATCACGCCCAGTTTCTCTTGTACTCAGAAAAAATCTAGCATTTTGAGCTTTAAGTCCATGCCCAGAAAAATATAAAAGCACCAAATCATCTTTCTGTCGATCAGCAAATAAATCGTCAACTGCTTTTTCCATGCTCCCTTTGTCTGGGTTAGGCAAAACTGTAACCTGATCAAAGGCTCCCATGTCTGGATGCTCTAATACTCGGCGCATTGCTTCAACGTCTAGAATGGCACTAGAAATTGGGCGCAATCCTTCGGAATACTCGCTCACACCAATTAACAAAGCAAATTTTGCCATAATACCTTCTTTAACCTGATATAAAGTCTTGAGCCGCTTTAATAGCCATTTCCAATTCTTCTCGACTGTGAGCCTTAACCGTCAACTTGCGACCATTGGGGACTTGCGTATTAATAAATCACCATCTAGACTAGAGAAGCAACTTGTTACTCCCAATCTCAACTATGGTAACTGAACTGACTGAAAAAATCAAATCAAGCTTGAAAGATGCGGCAAAAAAGCTGACAGGTTTTAAGAAAAGGGCTTTTATGGCGCAAGTAACTATAGACTATTTTAACTCTTCGCCGCGCCGCGCCGAAACAGAATTGGGATGGTCTAGGCAGGCAATAGCAACGGGATTGAAAGAGCTGGAAACTGGAATTATTTGCGTTGATAATTATCGTGCTAGGGGGAGAAAAAAAACGGAGGAACTGCTGCCAAACTTGGAGGCAGATATTAAGAGTTTAGTGGAAATGTACTCGCAAGCAGACCCTAAATTCCAATCAACTTTTGCCTTTACTAAAATCAGTGCCAGAGAGGTAAGAGAGGCATTAAAAGAAGAAAAGGGCTATCGAGATGAACAATTGCCCTCTCGTCAAACCATTGGAGATATTTTGAATCGAATGGGCTATAGTTTAAAAAAAACACAAAAAATAAAACCGCTCAAAAAAATTCCAGAAACTGAGGCAATTTTTGCCAACGTAGCCCAAGCCAATCAAGCCGCTGACAACCAGACTAAATCTTTGAGAATTTCCTTGGATAGCAAAGCTAAAGTTAAGATAGGCAATTTATCTCGTGAGGGTAAAGCCCGCTATATCGAGCCATTAAAAGCTGATGATCATGATAGTGAATGGACGGCTGTTTTAGTCCCTTTAGGAATTCTAGATGTGAGGGGAGAACGCCTGTCTATTTATTTCGGTCAATCGGCTGAAACCTCAGATTTTGTAGCAGATTGTTTAGAGTTGTGGTGGCAAGAAAATCAAGCAATCTATCCAGGCTTAGAAGAATTAGTCATTGATTTAAATGGAGGAGCCGCTACTCGCAGCAACCGCACTCAATTTATCAAAAGAATGGTAGAATTTACCCGAAAAACCCAATGGCAAATACGGCTCATCTATTACCCGCAAATGCCATAGTAAATATAATCTAATTGAAAGGTGTTGGGCAGTCTTAGAGAACTATTGGAATGGGGCAATTTTAGATTCAATTGATGCGGCTCTTAATTGGGCTTCTAACATGACTTGGAAGGGGATAAAACCTCTAGTGCATTTGGTAGAAGGAACTTATGAAAAAGGGGTGAA
>NZ_JAPZSS010000108.1:0-2254 GCF_027532015.1 Microcystis sp. LE19-131.1A
CGGTAACTATGCTTACGTAGCTGATTATTATTTAGGACTGCAAATCATCGACATCAGCAACCCCGCTGCACCTACTCTTAAGGGTAATTATGATACTTCTGGCTATGCTAATGGTGTGCAAGTAGTCGGTAACTATGCTTACGTAGCTGATAATTATTCAGGACTGCAAATCATCGACATCAGCAACCCCGCTACACCTACTCTTAAGGGTAATTATAATACTTCTGGCTTTGCTAATGGTGTGCAAATAGTCGGTAACTATGCTTACGTAGCTGATAGTGGTTCGGGACTGCAAATCATCGACATCAGCAACCCCGCAACACCTACTCTTAAGGGTAATTATGGTACTTCTGGCGGTGCTTTGGGTGTGCAAGTAGTCGGTAACTATGCTTACGTAGCTGATAATTATTCAGGACTGCAAATCATCGACATCAGCAACCCCGCTGCACCTACTTTTAAGGGTAATTATGACACTTCTGGCCCTGCTAGGGATGTGCAAGTAGTGGGTAACTATGCTTACGTAGCTGATGGGTCTTTCGGACTGCAAATCATCGACATCAGCAACCCCGCTGCACCTACTCTTAAGGGTAATTATAATACTTCTGGCAGTGCTTATGATGTGCAAATAGTCGGTAACTATGCTTACGTAGCTGATTATGAAGGTGGCTTGCAGATTCTTGATGTTAGTGACTTTACTAACCCATCTACTTCGACTGTCACCCTTGCTGTTTCTCCCAGTAGTGTCACTGAAGACGGGACAGCTAATATGGTTTATACCTTCACCCGTAGTGGAGTAACCACTAATCCCTTAACAGTTAATTACACCATCGGTGGGACAGCTACCAACGGGACAGACTACACATCTATTCCCACCAGTGTCACCTTTGCTGCTAATTCAGCGACTGCGACTTTAATAGTTGACCCCACTGCTGACACTACAGTTGAAAGTAACGAAACTGTTGCTTTAACTCTTGCGACCGGGACTGGTTATACAGTAGGTACTCCTAATACAGCTACGGGAACAATTACTAACGCTTCTGCAACTGGACAATATGCTTCTAGTGTTATTGCTTTTAGTTCTCAATATTCTTCATCTTCATGGAGTGCAGAACAAGCTTTAGGTCAACCCAATACTTTTGACTATGGAGATATTCCAACATCATGGGCTCCATCCACATCAAATGCTGATGGAGATACACAAGCTGATGAATTTATCACCGTTGGTTTTTCTACACCAGTTTATGCTGACGGTATAGAAATTCGTGAAACCTGTGGAAATGGATTTGTCAGAAGCATTGATTTATTAGATAATCAAGGTGTTTATCGCTCTATTTGGTCTGGAATTGATCCCAGTTTACCCGGAAGTCCAGTCAATTTTAGAGTCAATTTTCAGCCAACTAATTATCTGGTTGTTGGCGCAAAAATAAACGTTGATATTGACCATGATCCTAGCACTTGGGAAGAAATTGATTCAGTTCGATTATTCGGTGTCGGTGATGTTATAAGTAATATTACCCTAGCAGTTTCTCCCAGTAGTGTGACAGAAGACGGGACAACTAACTTAGTCTATACCTTCACCCGTTCTGGTGTAACAACAAATGCTTTAACTGTCAACTACACCCTCGGAGGGACAGCTACTCTCAATACCGACTACACTCGTACAGGGACTACCAATACAGTCACCTTCGCAGCTAATTCATCCACTGCGACTGTAATAGTTGACCCCACTGCTGACACAACTGTTGAACCCGATGAAACCGTTATTTTAACTCTCGCGACTGGGACAGGTTATACAGTTGGGACAACTACTCCAGTGACGGGGACTATTAATAATGACGACTTTTCCCAACTCTCCATCAATAATATTACCGTGGTCGAAGGCTTAGATAATAATGCCATCCTCACCGTCACAGTTGATAACCCCAATCCGCAACCAATTACCTTCAACTATACCACTGCACCCATTAACGCTACCGCCAATGTAGATTACACTAGCAAAACTGGAACTCTCACCATTGCACCTAATACTGCCACCGCTACTATTAGCATTCCCATCCTCAATGATAACCTCAACGAAGCCGATGAAGCTTTTACAGTAACCCTGTCAAATACCGTTAATGCTACCATCAATCCCGACGAAGCAATTGGACAGGTAATTATTACTGACACCCTACAAAGCGCAATTACTCGCACCTTACCCAACAATGTGGAAAACCTCAGACTAATTGGCACTAATAATATTAATGGTACAGGT
>NZ_JAPZSS010000052.1:0-18778 GCF_027532015.1 Microcystis sp. LE19-131.1A
TATGGGCAGATATTTTAAAACTGTCTCTTGAAGCTAATTATGATGATTATCTTGAAAAAAAATGATAATTAGACAGAAGTTCTCTTGTTCACATAGAGAACTTTATCTTCTTTTGTTTTCAAAATGAGAATTGCTGATACATGGCTATCATTCTAGCAAAGGGAGAGAATTCTTGTCCATTAAGAAATGTTACAAATTACATGGGTACATTAAGAAAAGTTAAGGGGGTGCATCCATTGATGGATAAGGGTTTTCAGCTATTGTGGTATGTATGTATGGGGGAAGTTCAGATATAAAGGGCTTTCAGACTATCGGTTAGTTGAATCAGGGATGCTGGTTTCATGCGAGTTCCTCACTCTGAGGATTTTCCCGTTATTATAGGATCAATCATTCTCTGTAATTCTCTTAGAATTAAGGAAACGACTATTAGGGGAGAATCATCCCTCTGTTGCTATTTCCTTAAACAATTTAGCAAAATTTTACTATTACCAAGGAAGGTACGAAGAAGCAAAACCTCTCTATCTAGAAGCTTTAACAATTGCCGAGCAAGCTTTAGGGGAGAATCATCCTAATACAGTTAAGTTTCGGGAAAACTTACAAATGATGCGACAACAGCAACATCCATCGTCTTAACTGTGATTGATGGGATTATGTCAAGTTTTTAGGAAATTAAATCAGTTTATTCTTAATCAAACTTAAACGGAGAAAATTAATGACAACCAACTTATTAAATAATGCTATTACCATAGATAACGAAATTCAACATGGTAAACCAATCTTAACAGGAACCCGAATCCCGATCGCCATTGTTATTGGTTCCCTGGCAGGAGGAATGAGCTATGAAGAAGTCATGGAGGAATATGGAGTTACTCAAGAGCAAATTCTTGCTTCTTTAGCATATTTTTCTGAACTTTTAAATAATGAAATCATTTATCTAAGCGATCACCACTTTTAAACCTGATAGAAAAACAGCAATTCTTTTACAGTTTATTAAATTGTAATTGCTTTTTCCCTACCCAATAAACCCAACAGAATAAACCCATGAATACAGCAACCCAAACTATCAAAGTCTATAACGAAATTATTGAACTAATCGCAAGGGGAACCACCCCCCAATCGGTGATTAACTTTCATCTTTCCGATACCGCTCAAAATCGCCTAGAAGACCTAATTTATAACGCTAAAAATAATGAACTTACCCAAGAGGAAAAACAGGAACTCGATGCTTATTTAATGCTAGAACATATTATGACCCTAGCAAAAGCAAAAGCTCACCAATATCTCAATGAAGCTAACTAAAATGGCTCGACCTTACATTAGTTTAGAATTGCGAAAATTAGTTGCTGAACGTGCCGATTTTCTCTGTGAATATTGCTTAATTTCTGCTTCTGATAGGGTATCTGGCTGTCAGGTGGATCATATCATTAGTTTTAAACATGGGGGAGCAACTTCGGCTGATAATTTGTGCTACGCCTGTATTTTTTGCAATTTACAAAAAGGTACAGATTTAGGCTCAATTAATTGGGAAACTGGAGAACTTGTCCGTTTTTTTAACCCGCGTCGAGACTTGTGGAAAGAACATTTTCAACTTAAAGAAGCTTTTATCCAACCCATTACTGATATTGGTAACGTGACAGCTAGAATTTTAGATTTCAATAACAAAGAACGCTTACAAGAGCGACAATTATTAATAGAAATTGCTAAATATCCACCTGTTTCTGCAAAACAAAGACTTCTTTAAATTTATTTCATAACCTCTCTCTCTACAAGCATTAGAATTGAAAAAACGACTCTTAGAAGACAATCATCCTGATGTGACACTTTCCCTCAACAATTTGGTGCATTTGTACTATTTTTAGGCAGGTACACAGAAGCAGAACCCCTCTATTTACAATCATTAGCAATTGCTGAGAAAGCTTTAGGGGAGAATCATCCTACTACTGTTACAATTCGGGAAAACTTACAAAGGCTGCGACAACAGCAACATCAATCGTCTTAACTGTGATTTATGTGTGGGATGGACTATGATTGATTATTGATGAAGGTTTGCTGAATACAACACAATCATAGTATTCATTCAATCATTTCAATCATAGTTTAGACTTATTATGGGATTATGGGATGGACTATAATTGAATTAATCACTGATAACTGATATAGGCTATATTTGAAGAACTTACAAAGGTAAAATTATGACTATCAAAGAACAACTAATTCATGAAATTGAAACAGTATCCGATGAGGTAATAGAAGAAGTTTTTGACTTTTTATTATTAGCCAAAATCAAACATAATCGATCGCAAGAACAATCTAAACCTTTCGCGCGATTTATCGAAGAACTCACTGCTGATATTCCTCAAGAAGTTTTAGATACCTTACCAACCGATAGTGCAGAGGAACATGATCATTACATCTACGGTACTCCTAAACATTAACCATGAAGCAAATTTTTGCCGACACCTTTTATTGGATCGCTTTACTCAACCCCAAAGATGACTGGCATCAAATCGCACTCAACTATGCTCATAATTGTATCAATGATCAACTAATAACAACGGATGGCATTATTGATGAGATACTGAACTATGCTTCATGTAGAGGAACTATTATGAGACAGAAAGCACTCTTAATGTGTACGCAAATGCTACGGGAAAAAACAATACAAGTTATTTCCTATACACCAGAATTACGTCAATTAGGTTTTGAATTATATAAACAACGGTCAGACAAAGGTTATAGTATTACAGACTGCATATCAATGATAATTATGCAACAAATGGATATTTTTGAAGTGCTTACCCATGACAAGCACTTTACCCAAGAAGGTTTTATTATTCTTTTTTAAACAATAGAACTACTATAAAATGGAGTCAACGACTATTAGGAAAAATCACTCTACTACTGTTAAGATTCGGGAAAACTTACAAACGCCGCGACAACAGCAATATCCATCGTCTTAACTGTGATTTATGGGATTATGGGATGGACTATAATTGATCATTGATGAAGACTTGCTGAATACAACACAATCATAGTATTCATTTAATCATTTCAATCATAGTTTGGACTTATTATGGGATTATGGGATGGACTATATTGTTAATATTGTTTTGCAGTACAAAAAGGTCATAAAAAATCATGGACAAACAACTATTACTCAATAAAATTAAACAAGCAGTACAAGCGATCGAACCACAAGCGCAAATATTTCTTTATGGTTCACGGGCGCGAAACGATGCTCAACCAGACTCTGATTGGGATATATTAGTATTAGTTGATGGGATCACTAACCCTACTCGCACATCTCAAATCCGTCGTCAAATTTATGAAATCGAATGGGAAACAGAAGAAGTTATTTGTACCATTGTTCGCAGCAAAAATCAATGGGAACATCCCTTATTACAAACTACTCCTTTCTGGCAATCAGTTAACAAAGAAGCTATTATGCTATGAGTAAAAATTCCCCTCACGATCAACTAATTAGGTATCGTTTAAATCGTGCAGAGGAAGCTTATCAAGATGCTTGTTCTCTTGCTGATGGTGCAAGATGGAATAGTTGTATCAATCGTCTGTACTATAGTTGCTTTTATGCTGTTACGGCTTTACTTGCTTATGATAATCTCTCATCTCCAAAACATACAGGTGTCCGTAGTCTCTTCAACAAAAACTACATCCGTAGTGAAATTATTTCAAAAGACTTTGGTGCAATTTATAACGAATTGTTTGAATACCGTCTCGAAGCAGATTATACAGACTTTGCAGATTTTGATGAATTACAAGTTCTTCCTTTCATTGCAAAAGTGAGAGATTTTTTAAATATAATTTCAGACCTACTTCCTACTGATTAAATGACAAAAGTATTGTATGTCAATACATTAAGTAAAGAGCATCTCAATACACAAATGATTCGTAATAATTTACAAATGATGCGACAGTCACATCCATCGTTTTAACTGTGATTGATGGGATTATGGGATGGACTATAACTGATCATTGATGAAGACTTGCTGAATACAACACAATCATAGTATTCATTCAATCAAATAACAGTTTAGACTTATTATGGGATTACCGTAGGTGCTTCTCATCGATGCCTCTTAGATTACCAGATTTCGTCCCCCCCTGAACGGTGACAATTTATCAGCGTTTTCTCCTTGTTTGTCGCCGGTGATGCCATTGACTGAGGAGACGATAACTAACAAAATAAGTGATAATGCTCGCCAACAGACCTGTAATCAAACTGCCAAAAAATAACGTTAAGAGAAATTCACCGCTCAAACTCCCCCAATTTTCCGCCCAACTTTGGTTAGAGGCAAAAATACGACTATCGATCGCTTGATTTCCTTTACCTAAAAACAATTCTCCCAATTTATAGTTAAACAAAAACACGGGAATATAGGTAAAGGGATTACTCACCCAAGTGGCTGCCGCTGCCGCGATTTTATTGCCCCGCACACAGAAAGCTAAAAAAATCGCAATAATGGTCTGTAATCCTAGCCAGGGAAAGGCCCCAGAAAACACCCCCACCGCTAACCCGCGAGCGATTTCGATCGGATGTCCCTGCAATCGCACTAAGCGAATCCACCAGTAGCGACAGAAGCGCTTCAGACGATTAATTAGGCTATTTTCTTTATTTTTCGCTTTTAATGACCGTGAGCGCATATTTTTGGGCATAAATGCTGACAAAATTGATACCAACTTCAATTTTAGCAAGGAGTGATTCAGAGATGTTAAACACAGGGGATACGATCGCCGCCATCGCTACGGCGATCGTTCCGGAACAGGGTAGTATCGGTATTGTCCGTTTATCCGGTAGTCAGGCAGTGGCGATCGCTCGTCGGCTTTTCCATACCCGCAATCGTCAAAAATGGCAAAGTCATCGTCTTCTCTACGGTTATATCCGGCATCCCCAAAGTCAAGCAATTATCGATGAAGCTTTGCTGCTGCTCATGTTAGCGCCCCGCTCTTTCACCCGCGAGGATGTGGTGGAATTTCACTGTCATGGCGGCATTATGCCCGTACAACAGGTGTTACAGTTATGTCTAGAAAATGGGGCGCGTTTAGCCCAAGCGGGGGAATTTAGCCTGCGTGCCTTTCTTAACGGCAGAATTGACCTAACTCAAGCCGAAAGCGTCGTCGATCTCGTTGGGGCGCGTTCTCCCCAAGCGGCACAATTTGCCCTCGCTGGGTTGCAGGGAAAACTCGCGCAACCGATTCGGCATTTGCGTGCCACCTGTCTCGATATTTTAGCTGAAATTGAGGCCCGTATTGACTTTGAAGAGGATTTACCGCCCTTGGATCACGAGGCGGTTCTCCATAGCATAGAACAGGTTTTTTGTCAAGTAAATTTAATTTTAGCTACTGCCGAGCGCGGGGAATTGCTGCGTAGTGGTCTAAAAGTGGCGATCGTGGGACGGCCGAATGTGGGTAAATCAAGTTTGTTAAATGCTTGGAGTCGGAGCGATCGAGCGATTGTCACCGATTTACCCGGCACTACCCGCGATATCGTCGAATCTCAGCTAGTTGTGGCGGGAATCCCCGTACAAGTCCTCGATACGGCTGGAATTCGCTCGGCCAGCGATCGAGTTGAACAAATTGGGGTGGAACGTTCCCGTCAAACGGCCCGGTCTGCTGATTTAGTTCTCTTAACCGTCTCCGCAGAGTCAGGATGGACCCAGGAAGATGAGGAAATTTATCGCTCTGTCAGCGATCGCCGATTAATTTTAGTGATTAATAAAATTGATTTAGCCAATCCTGAAACGGTAATTTATCCAGCAGAAATTGAGCGAGTTGTCAAGCTATCCGCTGCCCAAAATCAGGGTATTGAAGACTTAGAAAAAACTATTATTAATGCTGTCCAAAATCAAGAAATACAGGCGGCTAATTTGGATTTAGCCATTAATCAACGACAGGCGGCCGCTTTAACTAGGGCGAAAATTGCTTTGCAACAGGTCAAAAAAACAATTGACGAAAATTTGCCTTTTGATTTTTGGTCGATCGATCTGCGTACTGCCATTCAAGCTTTAGGAGAAATTACCGGCGAAGAAGTGACTGAATCGGTACTTGATCGCATTTTTAGCCGTTTTTGTATTGGTAAATAAGCAATGAGGAAATCTGGTCAACTGTGTTTGGTTAACTGTAGTCTTGTTGAGAATTGAAGAACTCAGATATTGCCAGAAAAAAAGACTTTCCAAGCGGCCGTAATAATGGCACTTCCCAAAAGGATGATTAATGTCCAGACCTGATTTTTTTGGGTTCCTTCCACTGATTTTAGCCGATTGTCGATGCCTTCGATTTTCCCGTCTAAAACTTTAATATCCCCTTTGATATCAGCTTGTCCTATCTCAAGTTTTGTTAAGCGATTATCTAATCGATCAAACCGTTCATCAATCTTATCGAATTTTTGACTAACTTCCTTGATACTGTCTTTAATTTCTTTAAGGACAGCTTCTAGGGAATAAGTAACAGTTTCGTTAGACATTTGGTAAACTCCTATACTGCATCTGGTTGGATATAATTTTATCTTAGTCTAGGCTTTAAGAAAATTTTCTTTCAGGAGCGATTAACTGTAGTCTTGTTGAGAATTAGAGAACTCAGATATTACTGGAAAAAAAGACTTTCCAAGCGGCCGTAATAATGGCACTTCCCAAAAGGATAATCAATGTCCAGACCTGATTTTTTTGGGTTCCCTCTACCGATATTAGCCGATTGTCGATGCCTTCAATTTTCCCGTCTAACACTTTAATATCCCCTTTGAGATCAGTTACTCCTATTTCTAGTTTGGTTAACCGATCTTCTACCTTGTCAAATCTTTCGTTAACCCGCTTCTCAAGCGAGTCAATCTTCCCCTCAATCCTTGTGAGGACAGCTTCTAGGGAATAAGTAACAGTTTCGTTAGACATTGGGTAAACTCCTATACTGCATCTGGTTGGATATAATTTTATCTTAGTCTAGGCTTTAAGAAAATTTTCTTTCAGGAGCGATTAACTGTAGTCTTGTTGAGAATTAGAGAACTCAGATATTACTGGAAAAAAATACTTTCCAAGCAGCCGTAATAATGGCACTTCCCAAAAGGATAATCAATGTCCAGACCTGATTTTTTTGGGTTCCCTCTACCGATATTAGCCGATTGTCAATGCCTTCGATTTTCTCGTCTAACACTTTAATATCTCCTTTGAGATCGGTTAATCCTATTTCTACTTTTGTCAAGCGCTCATCAATCTTATCGATCTTCCCCTCAATCCTTGTGAGGACAGCTTCTAGGGAATAAGTAACAGTTTCGTTAGACATTGGCTAAACTCCTGTACTGCATCTGGTTGGATATAATAATTTTATCTTAGTCTAGGCTTTTTGGCATTCCTTACCCTATAGTTAACTTCACTTCTGTCCAACCACTGAGATAGTGTTAGGTGAAAACTTCGCTACTTTCTTGTCACTGATTAGCGGTTACTGTTCATTCTCTGCGAAAAAACCCTAACCCCTAACACCGATAACCCTAACTGCCAATTTTTTCGGGAACTTCCTAACATCCCATTCATCTTAAAGCCTAGATTCCGCCTGGAAAAAGGAGGAAATCCAGAGGAGTTTCCGGCTTTTTTCCTAGCCCTCTCGGTTTTCTTTTGGTTTGACACTCCCATCGCACTCATGCGAGGGATTCTTCATTCACGGGGAGATGCCTTGCAAAAGCAGTGCCTTTACTTGGTCTTACTCTCCCTCCAGAAGCAGTAGCGGTATGCCCTACCGCCAAAATTCGTAAACCTTCATCCCGAATATTCTTAGCGGCATTGATATCTCTATCGTGGGTTTCTCCACACTTAGGACATTGCCAACTACGAATATCTAAACTCAAACTATCAACAGGATTTAAACAGTTACTACAAGTCTTAGAGCTAGGAAAGAATCTATCTACTTCTATATAGATTTTTCCTTCCCATTCAGCCTTGTATTTTAACATAGTACAGAATTGACCCCAACCAGCATCACTAATTGATTTTGCTAGTTTAGGGTTTTTGACCATGTTTCTGACTGCCAGATTTTCTACCACTATGACTTGGTTTTCGTCAACTAATTTACGACTTAGTTTGTGCAGAAAATCTTCACGACAACGAAGGATTTTAGAGTGAACTTTAGCAACTTTAACTCTAGCTTTATTTCGATTCTTAGAGCCTTTTTGCTTGCGGCTTAGTTTCTTTTGTCTCCTCGCTAATCTTTGTTCGTACTTACGATAGTATTCAGGATTCCCATGTTTAGTCCCGTCTGATGTAATAGCAAAATGGGTTAGTCCAACGTCTATGCCGACAGCTTTTCCTTCTGATGATTTTTGGGGTAAATCCTGACCATCATCATAGAGACAAGATGCGAAATATTCTCCTGATGGATTAACTGAAACCGTAACAGACTTTAAGTCTCCCTCTGGTTGCCGTGAAACTTGGCAATAGACTTCACCAATTTTAGGTAATACCAGAACATCATCTTTTAACTTACAGTGCTGAGGAAATCTAATCGACTGCCTATTTTGCTTTTTCTTGAAGTTAGGATATTTAGCTCTACCTTCAAAGAAATTAAGGAAAGCACTAGAAAGATTTAAAGCAGCTTGTTGTAATACCTGCGATGGTACTTCGCTTAACCACTCATGCTCTTTTTTTAGGGAAGGCAGCAGCTTAATTATTTCGTCTCTGCTTAATCCTTTTCCAGTTTGCTTGTAAGTTTCGGATGTCAAGTTTAGGGCGTAATTGTAAAACCATCTAGCACAGCCAAACGACTTGGCAAGCAAAACTGATTGCTCACTGGTCGGATAGATTCTGTACTTAAACGCTTTTAACATCTTGTTTACCAGACTATATTTACTATGGTAAACTATGCAAGGCTAAATTGTCAAGGATTTAATCGTGCTTTGCGGTTCTATTTTGGTCGGGGTTTCATCCCGTCAGTACGAGGGTCTTCACCCCGACATCTGTGATAAATTGGGTTATGCGTGCAAAGGAGTGAGCGAGTGGTGTTTAGCATCGAACCAAAAATTATCAATCCGCCCAAAAACCGTCATGATTATCAATTGTCGGAAGCAATTCGCTATCGTGCTTGGGTAGAGATTGATCGCTCTGCCCTACAACAAAACGTGCGAAAAGTCAAGGCCTTATTAGCCCCAAAAACGGAATTAATGGCGGTAATTAAAGCCGATGCTTACGGACACGGGGCAGTTAAGGTGGCTAACAGCGTTTTAGAAGCCGGAGCGCAGTCTTTAGCCATCGCGACTATCGGGGAAGGTATCGAACTACGCGAAGCAGGAATCGTTGCCCCAATTATGATTTTAGGGGCAGTCAATACCCTGGAAGAAGTGGCAGCCTTGGCCCATTGGCAATTGCAACCCACCCTGGTACAAATCGAACAGGTGCAAATTTTTGCCAGCGTTATGAGACGCTTAGAGCAGCGGCTGCCAGTTCATATCAAACTAGATACGGGGATGTCTCGCTTAGGTACACAATGGCACAACGGCACCAAATTCGTCGAACAGGTTTTAGAGGCTCCTAACCTGAAAATTGCCAGTATATACTCCCATTTTGCCACAGCTGACGATCCTAATCCCGAGATCATGCAGTTACAACGGCAAAGATTCCAACAAGCGATCGCCGAGTTAAGATCAAAAGGTTATCATCCCCCCTGTCTGCATTTAGCCAACTCTGCCGCTACCCTAAGCGATCGATCTCTGCACTACGATCGAGTTAGAGTCGGATTAGCTCTCTACGGTCTTTATCCTGCCGATCATCTCACCGATAAAGTCCCTTTGCAACCCGTCCTGCAAGTAAAAGCGCGCATTGCCCAAGTCAAAACCATTGCCGCTGGTTCGGGAGTGAGTTATGGTCATCAGTACATAGCGGCAAAAGACACCCGTATTGCTGTGGTCGGTATCGGTTACGCCGATGGAATTCCCCGCAATCTCTCCAATCGTTTAAAAGTATCCCTGAGAGGACGTTTAGTACCCCAAATCGGCGCGATAACCATGGATCAGTTAATGATTGACGTGAGCGAGATTCCAGAGGTAAAAACAGGGGAAATCGTCACACTTATCGGTAAAGACGGCCCACAGTGCATCACCGCCGACGATTGGGCGCGGGATTTAGGTACGATATCCTGGGAAATTCTCTGCGGTTTTAAGCATCGTTTGCCGCGAATTACTATTAGCAATGGGTGATTATGGCGGTGATCTTAAAAAATGTCAATTGGCGGCAATTCTTACTGTTGACTGGTGAGATGTGTAATTAATTTTGCTTAGGTACTTACCGTTGTTAAGTGCGATCGCTAATTGTCCAGCTAGATAAGGGGATGAATTCGCCGGTGCTTTAGGTTAGAATAAACAGGGTTAATCGACGGCAAATGATTAGTTTTACCCTAGAGGCAGCGATGACTATAAGCAACGATTTACCCTTACCCCCCGGCAGTTTCGGATTACCCCTATTAGGAGAAACAATCGCTTTTTTAACCGATGGGGATTTTGCCAGTAAACGTCATAATAAATATGGTCAACTTTTCTGTACTCATATTTTTGGCAGTCCCACGATTATTTTATCCGGTGCCGAAGCTAACCGGTTTCTCCTCAGCAACGAGAATAAATACTTTGCGGCCACTTGGCCTAAAAGTACCAAAACTCTCCTAGGTAGCGCATCTTTAGCAGTGCATACGGGAGATGTTCACGCTTCCCGTCGTCGTTTAATCTATCAAGCTTTTCAACCCCGGTCCCTAGCAAGTTATATCCCTACGGTAGAAACAATTACCGCTCGCTATTTAGAGCGTTGGCAAAATGCCAAAACCCTGTCATGGTATCCTGAATTAAGAAACTATACTCTCGATATCGCCTGTAAATTATTTGTCGGTCTTGACCAGGGTTCTGCTACCAAATTAGGAGAAGCTTTTGATACTTGGTGTGCGGGACTATTTACCCTTCCCATTCCCCTTCCCTGGACAGCTTTCGGCAAAGCATTACGCTGTCGAGAAGAATTATTGGAAGCCATAGAAACTATCATTTTAGAAAGACAAAAAAATGATGACTTAGGCCAGGATGCTCTGGCTATCCTTTTACAAGCTAAAGACGAAAACGGTCAAAGTTTATCCCTAGCGGAATTAAAGGATCAAGTGCTATTATTACTCTTTGCTGGTCATGAAACTTTAACCTCTGCTATCGCCACTTTCTGCCTACAAATGGCACTGCATCCCGATATTTTTCAGCTTGTCCTTGAGGAAATAACTAATTTTGATCTATCCACTCCTTTAAGCGTTGATACCCTCAAACAGATGACCTATTTAGATCGCGTTTTAAAAGAAGTTTTACGTTTTACTCCCCCCGTGGGAGGAGGATTCCGTCGGGTAATAGAAGACTGTCAATTTAACGGTTATCATTTGCCGAAAGGATGGGTAGTGCAGTATCAAATCAGCAATACCCATAAAGATAATAATATTTATTCCCATCCTGAAACCTTTGATCCCGATCGCTTTTTAGCCGAAGAAAAACCCTACGGATATATCCCCTTTGGTGCGGGATTGCGCGAATGTATCGGCAAGGAATTCGCTCGTTTAGAGATGAAAATTTTAGCCGTCCGTTTAGTACAAAAGTATGATTGGCAATTACTCCCTAATCAAGATCTCACCCTCACCACTATCCCCACTCCCCATCCTCGCGACGGTTTACAAGTCACCTTTAAACCCCGTTAACCAGTTAGGATAAAAAAACTTTAAAAACAGTTTAGCGTTTTTCTCGTAGCCGTGAAATTTATTTCACGGCCTTTATTGTCGGAAATGCTCAGATTTTGAGCAGTCGGTGGAACTGACAGAGGTTAATCGGCAGCGGGTAAAGCTTTCGATAATTCTCCATTTTGCCGATGATTTGGTCTATCGAATTCGAGAACTAGGTAACGAATTAAACGCGCTAGGGATTTTTGTAGCAAACCTTCAGCAATTTTTTGTCCCATCTGTTGGGTTTCCGGTTTAGCGATTAGTTTCGTCATCACTGGCACCATAGCCATGGCATCAAATCCTTTCGTTTCCTGTAAAATACTAAAGATGTTGCGAAGATGCTCAAAACTCTTAGCATCACCCAACAATTCTGGGGGAGTTTCTTGTACCGTTAAACCCACCTGTTGCCGGAAATTAACCGTGAGATTAAACCAAGTGCGACGGCCGAAATTATCGAGGGTATTTACTAACTCATTCACTAATTTTTCGCGGATAAATATACCCCTATCTGACAGAAGAAAATCTAATGCTTGTTCGCTGACTTTCTCGAAGTTAAAATCATTAGAATCTTTAGCATTACGCAAGAGATTTTCTAAACGATTCCAGCGAAAAGTACCGTCTTTAAACAATAAATCCCGCAGGGAATCTCGCAACTCCGTGGAAGGATCGGTCAGCAGACGTTTGGCAATATAAGGATAGGCTTTACTCAGTACCTTAAAATTAGGATCGATGCCAATCGCTATTCCCTCTAAAGTCACCATCGAGCGAATAATCAGGGCATAATAGGCAGGAACTCGAAAGGGAAACTCGTACATCATCGCCGACATTTTATCGGTGATACTTTTAAAGTTTAATTCTGCCACACTCGCCCCCAAAGCATTACCGAAAACTTCCGAAAAAGCGGGAATAATTGGCTCTAAATTGGTAGTTGGTGATAGGAAGTCTAGTTTAACATAATCCTTGGCCAGAGACTCAAAATCCCGGTTGACTAAATGCACCACCGCTTCGATTAAACCGTAGCGTTGATAGGGTTCAATATTGCTCATCATGCCGAAATCAAGATAAGCTAATTTACCATCGGGAGTCGCTAATAAATTACCCGGATGGGGATCCGCATGGAAAAATCCGTGTTCAAGTAATTGACGCAAAGAACACTGCACCCCCACATTAACTAAGTAGGTGGCATCAATACCTTGCGCTTGAATTTCTTTGATATTAGTTAATTTTGTGCCGTCCACCCACTCCATGGTTAAAACCCGTCGCCCGGTATATTTCCAGTAGATTTTGGGGATGTAAATTTCGGCAATGTGACCATAAAGTTGAGCGAATTTTTCGGCGTTTTGTCCTTCGTGCAGATAATTAATTTCTTCAAAAATACGACCAGCTAATTCGTCGGTAATTGCCACTAAATCGGAGCGAAGTCTTTTAACATTAATTTTCGCCCAACTCGCCAAACTACGCATGATATACACATCTAAAGTTATACAGCGAATCAAATCGGGACGCTGTACTTTAACGGCGACTCTCTCTCCGGTTTTTAATTTACCTTTATAAACTTGTCCTAGAGAAGCGGCCGCTATGGGATTGGGGGATAATTCCGCATAAATTTCTTCAGGAGAATAACCTAATTCTTCTTCGATAAAACGATAGGCGATTTCGTTAGGAAAAGAGGGAATTTGATCCTGGAGAGTGGTTAATTCTTCTAAATATAAAGGCGGTACTAAATCAGGACGGGTAGAGAGAGCTTGACCGATTTTAATATAGGTCGGTCCCAATTTGGTCAACATTTCCCGCAATTGTACAGCCCGTCTAATTTCATTTTTCGGCGATTTTCCCCGCAGTTTATCCCACCAGATACCGATGAGAAAAGATAAAACTGGTAGAGTAATTTCGATTAATCTCCCCACAACGTCTAGAGGTCGCCCACGGTAATAGTCGTTAATAACTTGGGGATTGTAGCGCCAACTCTCGGCCACGTTGTCATCCATGGGGCCGATATCTTCCCGATGCTCTTCGGGAATATGGACGGGCTGCACTTCAACAGTAATCGCTTCTTCGGGTTGCGTCTCTGGGGAGATCATCTGTTCGGACATAGTTCGGTGACGGGGCAGGGTGATTTGTAAACTATTGTAACAAGTATCGGCTTTCTGCCCGATCTTGTTTTTGTCTCCCTAGTTCTAGGTTCAGGTTGGCCGTCAACTTTCCCCGGATGGTTATCGGTGTTTTTGACGATTTCGAGGCTGATACTGCCCTGATTATCCTTAATTGTAGGTGTCAAAAAATAGGGCGGTAATTTGGCTGATTTCTAGGACTTTGTTCAACAATTAGAAGGGTAAGTAGTCGTGCAAAATTAATTTCTTGGTTAGGATAGGCACTCAGGCAATAGGCAATAGGCAAAAGCTTTAGGCTCTACCGAAACTGTCATGCAAAACTATCAACAACTCATGCTTGTAAAGTTTGTACAATAGGGCTTTGAGTTTTTATTAGATTGATATTTATCAACTTTAGAGCATTGCTGGACAGAGAGGAAGCTTGGGGAATTTTCTACAGTGTAAGTTCGGAAGAACCAAGCTTTATCGAAATGTGTAATTAATTTTGCTTAGGTACTTAATAATGGGAATTAAATGGCAGAGTTTGTTAAAAATGTTTAATGAATGGGGATTAGAAGAATATGGACAAAGATATGATATAAATTGGCTAGACATAGATAGAAAAAGTCTCAAAAACACCCTAAAGAATCCTAACAATGAACAACAAAATTTTATCATGCTTGTCTCATTGTTTAGTCAAGAAAGTGTCACTGACCCTTTACATTGAGCTTTTACATCGAGCTTGTCAAAATGTGTCAAAATGTGTCAAAATGTGTCGAAATGTGTCGAAGTGTGGATTAGTATTACACTTAAAAAGAGTCGAAAACAAAAAAGGGTCTGAAATCGACGAAGGTTAAGCTATAATTGAGGATTGCTCTTTCCAAAATAAAGTTTTTACTGGGGATGCTTGACACTGTCAGAAAAAAACAATCAGCTTAATAGCCAAGAGTAAAAATGATTATGTTATCACCGTCAAAATAATAGTCATGGACGAAAAATATCAAGAAAAATAGAAGTTTTTAAAGTGAGGAAAAATGAAAGACAAGGGTTTGAAAATCTGCGAAGAATTATTAAAGTAGAAAGAAGGGGTAGTCGCGGGGATAAAACTTATGAAGAAACAGCTTACTATATCAGTAGCCTAACCGAATCCGCTCAAGTATTTGCTAAAATTATTCGAGGATATTGGAAAATAGAAAATCAGTTACATTGGGTAAAAGATGTAATTTTTGAGGAAGATAAAAGCGAGATCAGTGATTTTCAAGCGGCAAGCAATTGGTCAATTCTCACAACTATAGGATTGAATCTTTTCAGAGGTTTGGGTTTTCTCTCAATCACGGAGGGACAGAAGTGGTTAGCTGAACGTTGGGAAAAACTGATAGTTTTATCGACGTAAGAAGCAGAAAAATTAGCTAAATTAACAGGATGTACTCTCAGACAACTTCAAGAGAGATAGGCTTTTAGTGGCTTGAGAACAAGTTTTATCAATTTATTCATAATAAATATTGGCAGAGGATTAAAGATTAGTTATTGTAACTAACTCTTTTGATTAGAAAAAGATAAACTTGAGAATCTTAAGTTAAATTTATTGACTCAAAATCAGCTGTACTTAATTTAAATGAATCAACCCTACCTTAATCCCCCCTTGATAAGGGGGGTGTCTGACAACTTTTAACAACTACCTACTTAACTGCTCGATTAATCCGATAACTTTAGCCTTAATTTCATCGCGAACTCGGCGAAAAGTTTCCATAGGTTGACCATCGGGATCATCAATTAGCCAATCCTCGAAAATTTCCTGTAAAATCCATCCTTCCGGCAGATTGACACCGCAACCACATAGGGAAATAACGGCATCGTAATCTTCAGGATTAAAATCCCTAATTGATTTGGAAGTTTGGTCGGTAATATCGATACCAATTTCCCCCATAACTTCGATTGCTCCGGGGTGAACTTTGGCCGCTTCTAATCCGGAACTGGTGACGGCAATTTTACCCGCACCTAAAGTTTTAGCGAAACCTTCGGCGATTTGGGAACGACAGGAATTTTTTCTACAGGCAAACATGACTTTTTTCATGATTTTAACTCCTAGAAATTGATTTAATTAATAGCTTTATGGGCAATTGTGGCTATTTCTTGGGCGGCTTTTTCCTTTCTTTCACTATAGCGATCAGTCAGATAATCTACCTGATCTCGCAGGAGAATGGTAAACTTATAAAGTTCCTCCATCACATCAATAACTCGATCTCGATAGGGGGAATCTTTCATCGTGCCATCCTCGTGAAACTCTTGATAAGCTTTAGCCACCGAAGACTGATTAGGAATAGTAAACATTCGCATCCAACGACCAAGAATTCGCAGAGTATTAACCGCATTAAAAGATTGGGAACCTCCGCTTACTTGCATAACTGCTAAAGTGCGTCCTTGAGTGGGACGAATCGCACCAATACTCAAGGGAATCCAATCAATTTGGTTTTTGATGATGCCGCTAATATTGCCGTGAAGTTCAGGAGATGACCAGACTTGACCCTCAGACCATTGACTTAATTCTCGTAATTCCTGTACTTTGGCATGAGTATCGGGAACACTGCCATAAATCGGCAATTCACGCGGATCAAAAAAGCGCACTTCTGCCCCATATTCAGTGATAATTCTGGCCGCTTCTTCTGCTAGTAAACGACTGTAGGAACGTGGCCGTAAAGAACCATACAGAAAAAGAATTCTTGGTTTGTGAGTCGATTGGACCATGGTGAATAATTATTTGTAAGGACTCAAGCAACGAGGATCGAGAAGGGTGGCTTTTTCTGGATCTCTGGGAAACCAAAAGGCGGTTTTTTTACAGAATTCTACCAACATTAACATCACAGGTACTTCAATCAATACTCCCACTACTGTCGCTAAAGCAGCCCCCGAATTCAATCCGAATAACATCACCGCAGTGGCGATCGCGACCTCAAAATGATTACTAGCACCAATTAAAGCAGCGGGAGCCGCATCTTCGTAAACTAAATTGAGTTTGAGAGCGGCCACATAACTAAGTAAAAAAATCAGATTAGTTTGAATAAAGAGGGGAATAGCAATCAGGAAAATATGCAGGGGATTACTAACAATTAAATCGCCTTTGAAAGCAAAAAGCAGGATTAAGGTTAACAATAAGGCAGTGATTGCCACAGGACTGAGATAGTGAAGAAAACGCGATTCAAACCAGGCCCGTCCTTTATGTTTAAAAATCCAGTGACGGCTATAGATACCGGCAATAAGCGGTAAACCAACGTAGATTAACACAGAAAAAACAATGGTCTGCCAGGGGACTACAAAATTATTAGCTGCCAGTAACCATTTACCTAGAGGAGCGTAGAGAAAAAGCATCGCTAGGGAATTGACTGCTACCATAATTAGGGTATGACCCTGGTTACTGTAGGAAAGATAGCCCCACATCAAGACCATGGCCGTACAGGGAGCAATTCCTAGTAAAATAGCTCCAGCAGTGTAGGAACTAGCTAAACTTACCGTCTGTCCTCGGATAATCTCCGTTTGACTCAACCAAGGCAGAAACAGCCAGCCGAGAAAAAATTGAGCCAGCGCCACCATGGTAAAGGGTTTGATCAGCCAATTAACCACTAAAGTTAAAATAACTGGTTTGGGAGTACGGGCAGCCCGGAGAGCCTGAGAAAAGTCGATCTTAACCATGATCGGATACATCATGAAGAAAAGACAGATGGCGATCGGAATAGAAACGTTATAGATACTCATGGCATCTAAAGTCCGCGCTACGTCCGGAAATAACCGACCGAGGGCAATTCCCGCCAAAATACAGAAAATAACCCAAAGGGTAAGATATTTTTCAAAAACACTAAGGCTACCGCCAGCTTTGGCGGCTTTAGGATTGATTTGATTAGTCATCGCACAAAGGTGGAAAGAGAATAATGGGAGATTGGGTAATCCACCTTTATTATTTCAAAAAAAGTTGATATGTCAAGGGTAAAAGCCATTTGTAAAGCTTTAATATTTCCAAAAATCTTGATTGGTTACTTACTTTCCTCACAGGAACGAGCGGGGACGAGGGCAGCAAAACGACGATATTCGGATAGATATTCTTCTAGGAGAAGAAATTGAGATAGATTCAGGCTGTAGTAGATCCAACGACCCTCTTGACGACTGCGGACTAAATTGGCTTCTTTTAGCGTTTTTAGGTGAAAAGATAATTTAGATTGGGCGATATCGAGGTGGTCGCGCAATTCACAGACGCATAATTCCTGATGTCGCAACAGTTGCAGAATTTGCAGTCGTAGGGGATCCGAGAGTGCCTGAAAACCAGTGTAAATCTGGGTTAACGAGTCGGGAGATGTGGCCAGAGAGTTGAACATTGAGATGGTCCCTCGGTGGGAAGGAAATAGGAAAGCGGGAAAATTCAGAATTGCAACAAAACTTTATGTATTTTTGTATCGAATCAGGAAAACCAGCGAATCATCCCCTGTATGATAGACAATGGTTTTGACCAGAGACAATGGTTTTGACCAGATTAGCCTTTTAAATCATTGTAAACAGGTTAGGAGACATCATGGAATTATTTGCGGCTCTCAATTTAGAACCCATTTTTCAACTCACCTTCGTGGCGCTAATCATGTTAGCTGGCCCCTTTGTCATTTTCCTACTAGCTTTTCGTGGTGGCGACCTATAAAAATCGCCTCCCACCCATTGTTATTCGTGCTTTTTTTGACTTCTCTCCTCTTTAGGGAGAGATTTTTTGTCTAAAACCCAGTCATCAGTTATCAGTTATCAGTTATCAGTCATCAGTCATCGGTTATCATACTGAATCTGGTTATTAAGTAGGTAGGCGTTAAAAGTTGTCAGACACCCCCCTTATCAAGGGGGGCAGGGGGGATCCCCCCGCCTATCGGCACCCCCCTTATCAAGGGGGGCAGGGGGGATCGAACCTAAAATCCATTTTTAATTTAATTATAACC
>NZ_JAPZSS010000097.1:0-20794 GCF_027532015.1 Microcystis sp. LE19-131.1A
AATCACAGAGATTCCTACTAATTGACATTTATAACTAATCATGTCAATTAATCGAGCATGAGGGATGGTCACAAATTTTTGATTGTTGACTTTTCCTAAGTTCACTTCTTGTTTCCAACCGTCATTTTTCCCAATTACTAAAGTTGTTATCTCTTGGTCAACTAAGAGATTGACTAAATAACGACTAGCTCGGTGAAGATAATTATCTATCTTCTGATTACGACAGCGAGTTAAACAGCGAATCCTCTGGGAACTTTGACGATTGCCTTTTAACAGAGATTGTAACTTAGCCCGACGTTGGTTATAAAATTGATTCAGGCTTTTTAACGGTCTGCCATTAATCAACAAAGGGATAAAGTCCGGTTGATTTGAAGTTACAGCCATCAAATTATCTATGCCTAAATCTATCGCAGCTATCTTTTCATTAGGAGCTAATAACTGTTCGGTTTTCTCATAAATTACCTCGATTACATAACAATCACATTTAGGAACTATTCTGACTTCTGCTATGCGCTCTGCTACTCTCGTCGGCAAGGCAATTGAAGTACCTGATAGTTTGACTAATCCTTGCCTAAGACCTACTTTGCTTATAGCTTGAATCGTGTAAACTAAGAGATTTCTTCCTTTTTTTTGCTCCTTATAGCCAGGAATTTTGGGTTTTCCTAGAAATTTATCGGGGTGACTTTTAAACTCCGATGAAGCGGCAAAAAATGATTGCCAGTTTTTGTCTAATCCTCTTAAAACTTGTTGGGAAACTTTAGCGGGTAAAGCTTGATACTGTTCTGTCTTTGACCTCAGAGAGGCCATCTGATTATAGGTCAAATAGCCATGACCATAAATGAAGTTTTGTCGGGTTAAATAATTGGCTGAGTTGTAGAGATTTTTAGACTGCCAAGATAAATTATCTATCTCAGCCCAAAATCTATGTCCTTTCTTGATAATGTGTCTTTCGGCTACTAACATTATTATCCGTTGTCTTTTAACTCAGCTATAATCTTTTCTGTCTTTCTTTTCGACCTTCTTAATCCGTAAATTCGAGAACAAAAAGAGGTAATAATGGCTATTAAATCTGACATCAACTCATCTTGGTTATCCTCACTTTCATTGACAATTTCCAGTTTTTTATCTAGTTCTTTTAACAAGATTTCTAGATAATTAGTCCCGAATCTGGCTAGACGGTCTTTGTGTTCAACAATTAAAACATTATAATTGGGGTCAACTAGAATTTTGGCTAATTGTTGGCGATTATCGTTTAATCCACTGCCTACTTCTTTGACAACTTTGTAGATTTTGTAGCCTCTGGCAACAGCATAATCTTTTAATCGGTCAGCTTGTCTATCTAGATTGTCTTTATTTTCGGCACTGGAAACTCTTGCATAAATGCAAGCTATCAAGTCGGGTTTTGAATGGTTGTCATCCGTTATGATAATTGTACCAGAAGGCAATTGATAACCTGTTAAATTCCCTTGTTTCCACCATCTCCAAGCCGTTCGATAACTTATTCCTGCTTTTTTTGCATAGTCCGATAGTTTCATGTCTATATATTACCATGCCTGACTATATCTGACCATATTTGTATTAAAACTTTACAATACCAAAACCACGATGCCAGAATCTCATCAGTAGGTGGATTGCCCGCTATGAAGGCAACAGAATTTCTTCCCCACCCGATTTCTGGCTTCCGACCTTGCTCTGTTAGCCTTGGGTTTAGTGGGTGTTGGTTTGAGAAAAAGAGTTTAACCTTTAGATAGTAGATGATAGGTTTGCCTATGGGATAATACCATGAAACTAATCTACTCACTTAAAGCAACCAACAGGGAGAAATCTAGATATTAGGTAAAGTTACGTCAATGGTCGTTGGAGCAATAAGGGTGGCAGCGAAATTCAAGGAACTGTAGCCCGTCCCTAGCAGATTTGACATTTTCTCAATCGGGACACAAGGGATAAAAACTTAGTAAGGGCCATAATTACCCCTTGCCAAGGGGAATTTTTTGACTGGAAAACCAATGTTCGCCGTTGGGGCAGCCAAGATCCCTTCAATGGAACCTGTGGCCAGAAAAATTGGAAAAACAGCCCTGGGGTTTCTCGCGAGTGCTATAAAGGAAATAGTCATTTTGATCGCCTACTCGTCCTAACTATGCCACGCACTCAACGTAACGATAATTTTATTGATAAATCCTTTACCGTCATGGCGGATATCATTTTAAAGATACTCCCCGCCGATAAAAAAGCCAAGGAAGCCTTTGTTTATTATCGCGATGGGATGTCTGCCCAAGCTGACGGTGAATACGCCGAAGCCCTCGATAATTACTATGAAGCTTTAACATTAGAAGAGGATCCTAATGATCGCAGTTATATCCTCTACAATATCGGCATTATCCACGCTAGTAACGGGGAGCATCAAAAGGCCTTAGAATACTACGAAGAAGCTATCCAACTTAATCCCAGAATGCCCTCCGCCTTGAATAATATCGCTGTTATTTACCATTTTCAAGGGGAAAAAGCCAGAGAAGACGGACAACAGGCCGAAGCAGAAGCACTCTACGACAAGGCGGCAGAATACTGGAAACAAGCCATCCGATTAGCCCCCAATAACTACATTGAAGCCCAAAACTGGCTGAAAATTACCGGGCGATCGGAAATTGATGTTTTCTTCTAAATTGAGGAGTCGGTCGTCGGTCGTTAGGAGACGGGAGACGGGAGACGGGAGATTATTTTTATTTATTCTCCCCACACCCCATACCCCACACCCTACACCCCACACCCCACACCCTACACCCTACACCCTACACCCCATTTCTCCCATGATCGATCGAGCTACAGTTGAAAAAATCGCCCATTTAGCCCGTTTAGAGATTACCAACGCTGAAGAAGAACAATTTGCGGGGCAATTAAGCGGGATACTGGATTATTTCGAGCAGTTAAGCGAATTAGACACGGAAAATGTGCCACCCACCACGCGAGCGATCGAAATTCAAAATATCACTCGCGCTGATAGTAATAGACTTTATCGCGATCACGAGGTCTTAGTGCAGGAATCGCCGGTCCCGGAAGGAGATTATTTCCGGGTTCCCCGTATTCTCAACAGCGACGAAGAGTGAATCAGTGAGCAGTTGATCACTGACTTAGATGCCATCTAGGGTTTTTGCTGCTATCTTGGACTAAGATCAGACCTAGCAATGGAGACATAATATAATGATCGCAGCCCAAGATGTGGCACCATTTCAGCTTATTTCGAGCGTAGAATCGGCGGCAACAGAATTTAGGCCCTGGGGTTCCTTCACCACCCTAGAAGAGGGGCCCGGTTATAAAATCAAGCGGATTGAAGTGAATCCGGGTCATCGTCTCAGTTTACAGATGCACTACCATCGCAGTGAACATTGGATTGTCGTTTCGGGGACGGCAAAAGTCACCTGTGGAGATAACGAGGAAATTCTCGGTGCTAATCAGTCCACCTATGTGCCGCAGTGTACCGCTCACCGTCTGGAAAACCCCGGGGTAATCAAATTGGTATTAATTGAAGTGCAGAATGGGGAATATTTAGGAGAGGATGATATAGTGCGTTTTCAGGATGATTATGCTCGTCACCAGAGCTAAGACTGCTTTTAGGGGGACAGAAAGGCAAGAAACTATATTTTCGCTCCAAAAACCTTTTTAGTTTAGTCTGTCTGACTGTCTTCCCTGCTGTCAAGGCTTGTCAATTTCTAGAAAAATTTTCTTTTCGGGCCAGGTAGCGGTTTTCCTCATGGGCAGAAAAATAAACTTCCCCTAGACCCTGTGTGGGAAGCTTGAGGAAAGCTGGGCTAGGGGAAATAATTTATTCCTTTGCTGGATTAACTTTAGCATATAACTCTCATTTGTCAGGACTATAACAGCCGGATGTCAATTCTGTGACAAGTGCGAGTTTTCAGTTTACTGATTGCTGGTGACTGATTACTGGTTACTGTCGTCCACCTATTTTCTGAGAATTCTAGAGGTACTTGTAAAGATTTGTTACAAAGAGACGCGGAAAAATCTGAGGACAGGGAGACAAGAAAGGATTATCGACGGGGATCAAGGATTTTAGTAGGAAACTGGATTGGGGATCAAGGGAAACCGATTGTAAAGTTTTCGATACCTCTTGGCGATTTTTGTAATAGTTCGATACATATAACATAGATGATCGGCGATGATTGTAAATTTATATTGCGAATAGCTCATTTTCTTCGGTGTTTTTCCTATACTGGTTTTCATCAACTTTGAGCCGACGTGCAGAAAAGTTAGACCACCAAGTTTGTAAGAGGTCAGGAAGATGCAATTAACCGCAAGAAATAACTGGGGCCACGTTTCTTTAGCAATGCTAAAAAGCTTTCTTCTCTGGAGTTTCGTCCTCACTGTCTGTTTATTAGTAGTGGGATTTCCTTTAGTAGTATTAATGATGACAGTGGGGGCATTGTCTGCGATTATCTTACAGTCAGTTTTACCGGTTAGTTCCGTGCTTTTAGTGGCAGGAATGATTATTGGTATTAACATTTTGGCTATCCTAATTAGTGCCGCTTTGTTAGCAGCAAAAGGTGTTCATCCCCATGAAGTTAGCTGGCTGCACTGGTTACACGGTGAGGTAAAAACCTCTCATCAAGCTGTTTATGCTTCTTGTCCCCTAACTTGCGGGATGATTCATTAAATCTGATTCTCTTACAGCGGAATTGCTTACCTTTTTTCTATTTAGATTTATTTAAGTTTTCAACTGCCTTATCGGTTGATTATACACACTCCAAGCTAGTGCAACCCGGTGAAACCGGGTTTTTTCATTGTTATTGAGCTAAAGCAGTTATCTGAATGGTGAGGTACGAAGTTTTCGTTTTGGGGGGTAGGTCTTCAATCAAATTAGGTTAAACTTCATCTATTATCAGAAAAGCTGTGACTGAATATTAGGAAGATAGGGAGATGAGAGCTTTTTTGCTGTGATCGGTAAACAGTAATCAGTTAACTGAAAACTCACATCTGATCACTGATAACTAACCGGTATAATGGGGGAGAAAACCGGAAAAAATCGATGTCTAGCCTTCCAGAAACCGATAATCCCAGTTACAAGGCCATCTTAGCGGCATTAAACCATTTAATCAGCGTTGTTGCCCGTTTACGAGACCCAGAAAGCGGCTGTCCTTGGGATTTAGCGCAAACCCCGGAAACCCTAATTCCCTACGTTATCGAGGAAGCTTATGAGGTGGTAGCGGCGATTAAAAGCGGTGATAAAACTGCCATTGCCGAGGAATTAGGCGATTTACTGCTACAGGTGGTTTTACAAGCTCAAATTGCCAGTGATGAGGGTAATTTTAGCCTAGAAGAAGTGGCTAGGGGCATCACTGATAAATTAATTCGTCGTCATCCCCACGTTTTTGGGGAGCTATCCCTAGAAAATCCCGAACAGGTGCGTCAAAATTGGGAGAAAATCAAAGCTGAGGAAAAAAATGACCCGACTATTAGCGGCAAATTAACCCGTTATGCCCAAACTTTACCACCCTTGATCGGGGCGATGAAAATTTCTCGGCAAGCAGCGCGAGTCGGTTTTGATTGGGAAAATATCGCGGGAGTCTGGGAAAAATTTGGCGAAGAGTTAGCAGAATGGCAAGAGTCCCTAGAATCGGACGATAAAGAGCATCAACAGGCAGAATTAGGCGATTTACTCTTTACTATTGTCAATCTTGCTCGCTGGTATGATTTAGACCCCAGTATCGCTTTACAAGAGACTAATCTGCGTTTTATTCAACGTTTTTCCCTAGTGGAATCCGTGGCAGAAAAGCCTCTCCATGACTATACACTAGAGGAATTAACAGTTTTCTGGCAGCAAGCGAAAGCTAAGTTAAACCAACCATCATCTGGGCAATAATGCAAGAGCAAGAAATTAATAAGGACAAATCCAAGAGTTTTTGGGCTTCTATTCGAGAAAATCTGCAAATTATCACTATAGCTTTAGTTTTAGCCCTACTGATTCGCACTTTTGTGGCTGAACCTCGTTTTATCCCCTCTGATTCTATGTTACCCACTTTAGAACAGGGCGATCGCTTAGTGGTGGAAAAACTTTCCTACGATTTCCATCCTCCTCGACGGGGGGATATCGTCGTCTTTGAACCGCCGGCACAATTACAATTACAGGGATATCAAAAGGACCAAGCTTTTATTAAAAGAGTGATTGCCACCCCAGGGGATGTGATTGCTGTCAAGGAGGGCAAAATTTATCTGAATAATCAACCCTTGGCAGAGGATTATATTCTAGAATCCCCTCAATATAATTTAATGCCTTTGCTCGTGCCAGAAAATAACTTATTTGTCATGGGAGATAATCGCAATAATAGCAATGACTCCCATATCTGGGGGTTTTTACCGGAAAATAACGTGATTGGTAGGGCGGTTTTTCGCTTTTTTCCTTTTAATCGTTTGGGGATTTTAGGGGGGGAATAGCTAACAGGAATTTTTAGTCCTGAGGATGTTGAACAATTAAGACGGAACAGGGGGCATGATGGAGAACATAATTACTCACACTACCTAAGAATAACTCTCCTAGACCCGATCGCCCACGCCGACCGATAACAATTAAATCAATATTTTCCTCTCGCGCCACTTTACAGATAGTTTTGGCGGCATGACCATAAATTTGCCGGTATTCTCCCTTTACACCCATTTCTCCCGCTTGATTAGCTCTTTTTTGCAACATTGCCAACCCTTTCTGCTCAAATTCTTCCCATTGTTGCCGCCAAAAATCAAGAGTCAGATCATTACCCTGGGCGGGGTAAATATCGGCTAAATTGGGTGGAATCGGTAAAGGGCTATAATCTTCTTCAGGGGAAAGGACGTGCAGTAGTAGAAGGTTAGCTTCGTACTTACTGGCTAAGGATACAGCCTCCTTAAAGACACTCTCCCCCATCTCCGACAAATCTACTGCTATCAAGATTTTTTGATACATTTTTCAGCCTCTGCAACCATGCCTTATTTAACGGAATCCGACGCTATTAGGAATGCGATCGATCACTTTTCTCATTTTCCCATTCTTTGGTTAGATAAGGAAGTGGCCGATTACGATAGCAAGACTCCCCGTTTGTCTCTGATTCAAATTCTGGCTGATTCCACGGATTTAACGGGGGAGCGGGTGACAATTTTGGATGTTCTCGAACGACTGGACCTGATCGATTATTTTATCACTAAAATCATGCTGGTTGACCAGATAGAAAAGGTTTTGCACAATGCTACTTATGATTGTAAATTTTTGGGCGGTAAGGGCCAAGTTAAAAAAATTACCTGTACCCTAGAGTTAGCTAAAAAGGTTCCCTACTATATTGCTCCTTTACCCAATTATCAACTGAAAACGCTGGCTGAATTAGGTTATACTTGATATTTATGAGAAAGGCTGTAATAGCTAGAAAAAATTGCTTGCGGGGATAATCTAAATGACTGTAAAGATCGCTTATCTGGGGCCAGTGGGAACCTATTCAGAAACAGCCGCTTTAGCCTATGCTAACAGTTTACCACCCCAGCCTCATCAATTAATACCCTATCCTAGCATTGCCCTGGCCCTGCGATCGGTTGTCCAAAATCAGGCCGATTTAGCAGTGGTTCCGGTGGAAAATTCCACCGAAGGAAGTGTGGTAATGACTCTTGATGCTTTATGGCAATTACCCAGGTTACAGATTCAACAAGAATTAGTTTTACCGATTTCCCATGCACTTCTATCTCCTCAACAATCGCTAACAGAAATTAAAACCGTTTATTCCCATCCCCAAGCTTTAGCTCAATGTCAAAAATGGCTAGAAAATAATTTACCTAACGTGCCGATTATTCCCACCAATTCTACCACGGAAGCGATTCAAATTCTCGATCGAGAGGCTAATTCGGCCGCGATTGCTTCTCCCCGGGCTGCCAAACTCTATCATGTACCAATATTAATACAACCAATTAATGATTATCCCGATAATTGTACCCGTTTTTGGGTAATGGCTTTAACTTCCCATCCTCAAGGAGAGCGAATGTCCCTCGCTTTTCAAGTTTTAGATCAACCCGGTGCTTTAGTCAAACCTTTAGAAGTTTTTGCCAAACGTCAGCTTAATTTATCTCGGATTGAATCGCGACCAACTAAACGATCTTTAGGGGAATACATATTTTTTATTGATCTAGAAATTAATCTGGATCAACAGCATTTAATCGCAGAAACTTTAGAAGAATTAACAAATTATACCGATGCGATCAAGGTTTTTGGTGCTTATCAGGTGGTTAATTTGCCTGTAGAAAGTTTAGAGGAATTATAAACTAAATTCCTCATAAATTACAGTAGTTAAATAGAGATATTTTAGCTTTTAAGAGAGGGAAGAATCGGCAAAGATGAGTTTCCCTCTGGGTTAAAGTCAAGCTTTTTTTCCCCAACTAGAGGAAGAATAATTTCCACAGTTGTTCCTAAACCTTGACCTTGACTAGAGATAGTAATATCTCCCCCCATTATTTTCATAAAATTCTTAGAAATAGCTAATCCTAAACCCGTACCGCTAAATTTTCTAGTTGTGGAACCATCAATCATCACAAAAGGACGGAATAATTTTAATTGCTGCTGGGGGTCGATACCGATTCCTGTATCGATTATAGTGATAATAGCCTGTGGATATTCTAAGTGAGTTATCAGAGAAATAGTTCCCGTCTCGGTAAATTTAATTGAGTTAGAAATAACATTCAAAATTACCTGTTTTAATTTAGTGGGATCAGCATAGACTATCGGATTTTCTGGACAGAAAAGCAAATTTAATTTTAAGTGCTTACCCTGCAGCGATGCTGTTTGTAAATTAATAACTTCATTGATAATTTGGTGTAAATCTACTGGTTCAGGATTAACGGAAAGTTTGCCTGCTTCTATTTTAGCAATACTGAGAATATCATCAATAATTTCCAAAAGATGTACGGCTGCCTTATCCGCTTGTTGCAAATATTCTTTTTCCTCCTCTTCACTGTTACAAAATCCATCCATAACGCAACGAATTGAGCCAATAATACCATTGAGAGGGGTGCGTAATTCGTGGGAAGTATTCGCCAAAAATTGGTTTTTTAATTGATTAGCATTTTCCGCTTCTTGCCAACTCTTAACTATTTCCTCTCCCCAAAGACGTAAACGTTCGAGCATTTCCTCTAGGGACGAGGCTAACTGATTAATTTCTCTAATATTAAAATTTTGTGGTCTAATCTTTTGGGAAGGAATTTTCTGAATATTTAAGGCATAATCTCGCAGTTTTTCTAAAGGTCTAGCTAAATCCCTAGCAATAAGTACAATAGCTACTAAATAAGCTAATAATAAACCAGAAATTAGATAAAAAATTGCCTCCCAAATTTGTTGTAGAGGAGCCAGAGCTTGGGAGAGAGAACTAATGGCTAAAACTACCCATTTTTGGGATGATTCTCCCGTAACTGGACTGGGGAGGGAACTGTAACCAGCGACTAATTCTTTGCCATATTTCTCGAAAGAAAATAAATGGAGAAATCTCCGTCGACCTCTAACAGCATTATCGATGATCAGATTGAGACGTTCCGCATCAGCTTCTTGACTGATATGGCTACCAATGCGATGAAAATAGGGATGAGCGAGAATAATGCCATTTTCAGAAATAACCACGGGATAACCTGACAAAGAACCGCGTAAAACCTTCTCAGCGTAAAGTAGAGAAGTTTGTAAAATCAGACCAGATTGTAATTGTCCTTGATTGTCGTAGATGGGAACGGCAAAGACTAATTCTAATTGACGATTGTTATCGGGAGATTTAATTAGAAATTTTCTAGGTAAACTTTTAACTAAAATATTCTCGATATTACCAGCAAAGCTATTCCGTTTTTCTGCCCATCTTTCCAGAGGCAAAATTTTGAGGGTTTCTGGTTCACAGGCTCGATTTAATAAAGGTTTCTTGGTCTTAATATCAATTAATTCCACACAGTTAATCTGATTAGGAAGCATCGCTGTTAATTGTTGTAAAAAAGCTTCTTTTTCGGCTAAGGTTCCCTGTTTTAAAACCAGACTTTCCCCCGCAGTGATCAGATTGGCCCGCAAAAGTTGAATTGATTGCTCAATATTGTCTGCTTTTCTGATGGCACTTTCGGTGAGATTTTGACGGGCCGTTTCCAAAAAAGCCGATCGCGCCTTACGATAGGTAACATAAACCCCCATTAGTAGTACAGGAACACTAACCAGGAGTAAGCGAGAGAGCAGAATACGACGAAAGGAGGATTGACCGATAGACATGGGCGGAAATTGGTTTGATTCTTGCTATCAAACTCCAGACTATACTAGCCTATTCACCAATCGGACCTGGTGATATCCCTCATCATTTACTATGAATCATCCTCACACCACCGTTATTTTAGCCATGAGTGCCGATGGTAAAATTGCCGACGCCTACCAGTCAGCGGCCAGATTTGCCTCTGCTACCGATAAAATGCGTCTAGAACAACATTTATCCCGCATGGATGCCGCTTTATTCGGTGCTAACACCCTGCGCGCTTATCACACCAGTCTTCCTATCCGTCATGGCGATTTTCTCGCTTATCGTCAACAACGGGGATTATCCCCGCAGCCGATACAGATCGTTTGTTCTCATTCGGGACTGCTTGATCCCCAGATGAAATTTTTTCAGCAGCCTTTTCCTCGCTGGTTAATCACGGCAGCCGAAAAAGTGGCAGCCTGGGAAAATCGGGGTTTATTTGAGCTTGTCTTAGTCTGCGGTGATTGGAAGGCTATTTTTAGTCAATTTACCGCCCTAGGTATCAAAAAACTGGCGATTCTGGGAGGAGGTGAATTAATTGCCTCTCTTTTAGCTGAAGATTTAATCGATGAAATCTATCTAACCATTTGTCCTTTGCTGTTAGGAGGCAATAAAGCGGCAACTCCCCTGGGAGGAACTGGATTTCTGGCAGAATCTGCCAGAAAATTACGACTTTTGAGCGTGGAAACCGTGGAAGCCGAAATTTTCCTACATTATTCCCTTGAACGAGATTGCCACAAATCTCAAAACTAGATTACCTTAAATAAAAAGGTTGACTTATCTTGTCCCATGGTAGAACAGCTTAAACCTCAATATTCTGTCGTTTGGATTGATAAAATGAGTGAGATTCCCCAACAAAAATGGGATGCTCTCGCTCAACCCCTAACTACTCCCTTTATCGAGTGGCAATGGTTACATAATATCGAAACTTCCGGCAGCGCCACGGGACGCACTGGGTGGCAACCTGCTCATCTCACAGTTTGGCGCGGTACTGAGTTAATTGCCGCCGCTCCTTTGTATATTAAAAGTCATAGTTACGGTGAATTTGTCTTTGACCACCAATGGGCAGATCTTTCCCATCGTTTGGGGATTAGGTACTATCCGAAACTGTTAGGAATGACCCCTTTTACTCCGGCGGTAGGTTATCGTTTTTTAATTGCTCCGGGGGAAAATGAACTGGAAATTACTGCTTTAATGATAGCGGCTATTGATCATTTTTGTGATCAAAATAATCTGTCGGGTTGTCATTTTCTTTTTGTGGATCCCCAATGGCGAATTTTAATGGAAAATTTGGGCTTTACTCCCTGGTTACACCATAGTTATATCTGGAATAACAAGGGTTTTCAAAGTTTTGAAGATTATCTGACGGTTTTTAATGCTAATCAACGCCGCAATATTAAACGGGAACGGAAAGCGGTGACTAATGCGGGGTTAATTATTAAAACTCTGGCTGCCGAAGAAATTCCCCATCATTTATTCCCGTTAATTTATCGGTTTTATAGCAGTACCTGTGATAAATTTTACTGGGGAAGTAAATATCTGACACAGAAATTTTTTGAACAATTATATCCGAATTATCGTCAGCGAGTGGTTTTGATTACTGCCTACCAAAATGAAAAGGATACTAAACCCGTGGGTTTATCTTTTTGTATTCGCAAAGATACTAATCTTTATGGTCGTTACTGGGGCAGTTTTCAAGAGTATGACTGTTTACATTTTGAAGCTTGTTACTATCAACCGATCGATTGGGCAATTAGTCAAGGTATTACCATGTTTGACCCAGGTGCGGGAGGACAACATAAAAAAAGACGGGGTTTTCCTGCCACTGCTAATCATAGTTTACACCGTTTTTATCATGGCAAAATGACTCAAATTCTCCGCAATTATATCCAAGAAATTAATCAAATGGAACAGGAAGAAATTGATGCAATCAATCAAGATTTACCCTTTTCTAAGAGAGAAATTGAGTTGAACGAGTAATTTAGATAGGGTTTGTCCCTATTAGTGCAATCAACTATGAATACGAGGTTCCGGGTGCAGATTGGCTAAAATTTCACTTTCGATCGCCGCTAGGGTTTCTAAACGTTGCTCGATCACTGTACGTTCAAAATAATCCGCTGCTAATAGCCAATAAATACCATAATGACGCGCTTCGGAAGCCATTAAACCGCGATAAAATTTGCCTAAATCGGGATCAGGACAATATTCTCCCAATAAACCTAATCTTTCGTGGGAACGCGCCTCAATTAAAGCTGATATTAACAGAGAATCCAAAAGGCGATCGGGTTCTTGGTGACGAATCTGGGCCTTCAATTTAGCACCATAGGGGGGAGAATTTAAGGGAGCGAGGGGAATTCCCCATTTATCTAACCATTGATTGACCTGTTCAAAATGTTCTAATTCCTCTTGTGCGATCGCTGTTAATTTCCGCACGAGGGAAGCGTAGGAAGGATAACGAAACATGAGATTTAAGGCCACTCCTGCCGCTTTTCGCTCACAATGGGAATGATCGAGCAGAATAATCCCTAAATTATTAATTGCCTGTTCTATCCAATCCTCAGAGGTGGCACTGACTAATAAATTAATCTTTCCCATCGTCGCTGATTCCAATTTGCTGCATCTTTCACCCTAACCCAAAAAGTCGAACAACACCAGTCAAAAACTAAGGACACGGCTTCTGTGATAGCCTAGATGATTGGTGAAGCATAAACACGGCCAATCAATCAGATGGATTTTTTACTTGAAGTCGGTACAGAAGAACTACCCGCAGATTTTGTCGATAGCGCGATCGCACAATTGCAGGAAAGAGTTAGCAAGAGTTTAGAGACGGAATCTCTGGACGCGACTGCTATTCAAGTTTACGGAACTCCGCGCCGTTTGGCCGTGTTAATCACAGGATTACCGAGGGAGCAAGAAGCTCGCAGCGAGGAGATCAAAGGACCGCCAGTTAGTGCAGCCTACAAAAATGGCCAAATTACCCCCGCTGGTGAGGGTTTTGCTCGAAAACAGGGAGTTAGCACCGCTGCTTTCTCCATTCGTGCCACAGACAAAGGAGAATTTGTCTATATTGAAAAAACGATTCCAGGTCGTCCAACAGCCGAGATTTTAACTGAATTAATTCCCCAATGGATTACTCGTTTGGAAGGAAGACGTTTTATGCGTTGGGGAGATGGAGATTTAAGATTTCCCCGGCCAATTCGTTGGTTATTAACTTTAGTGGATGGGGAAGTTTTACCCCTAGAATTAATTAATGGCTCTACCACTTTAACCAGCGATCGATTAACTTTTGGTCATCGCATTCTACACCCGCAATCCTTAGCTATTAGTCATCCCCAAGCATATTTAACCAGTTTGCGATCAATTTTTGTGGAAGCGGATCCGCAAGTGCGTCAACAGATAATTACCGATCAGATTACCACCCTGGCCAAAACACTGGAGGGAGTGGCAGAAATTCCCGCAGATTTATTAGCAGAAGTGACTAACTTAGTCGAATATCCCACGGCAATTGTCGGCAAATTTGACGATGAATTTCTGGAATTACCCCCAGAAGTAATTATTACCGTGATGGTGACACATCAGCGTTATTTCCCGGTGAAAACTCCCCAGGGTTTGTCACCCTATTTTATTACTATTTCTAATGGCGATCCCCAAAAATCTGAGATTATTTCCGCGGGAAATGAAAGGGTTATCCGCGCACGGTTAGCCGATGCCAGATTTTTCTATACTGCCGATTGTGATGAACCCTTAGATAGTTTTCTTCCTCAACTGGAAACCGTCACTTTCCAAGAAGAATTGGGAACCATGCGCGATAAAGTCGATCGGATTATGGAAATTGCCCAGATGATCGTCGAACAGTTAAATCTCGATGAACAAAGTCGCAGTGATATAGAGTCCACTGCCATGCTTTGTAAAGCGGATTTAGTTACCCAAATGGTTTACGAATTCCCCGAATTACAGGGAGTAATGGCCGAAAAATATGCTTTAATTAGTGGTGAATCGGCTGTAGTTGCCCGGGGCATTTTTGAACATTATCTGCCTCGCAATTCTGGGGATATACTCCCGGAAACAATCACCGGTCAAGTGGTGGGAATTGCCGATCGATTAGATACTTTAGTCGGTATTTTTGGACTGGGAATGCTGCCCACTGGTTCCTCAGATCCCTTCGCTCTCCGTCGGGCTGCCAATGCAATAATTAGTATTATCTGGTCAGCCGATTTTAATATCAATCTTTTGGCATTAATTGAGCAAATAGCTCAGGATTTTGTCACCAGTCATCCCGATAAACCCAACCCAGTCAATCTGATTAAAGATTTCTTTTTACAACGTCTGCAAACTCTCTTAATTGATGATTTGAGGATAGATTATGATCTCGTTAATGCAGTTTTAGGGGAAAACGATCCAGAGTATAAGTCTCGCGCTTTAGAAAATTTATTAGATACCCGTGAACGCGCCCGCTTTTTATGCCAAATTCGTCAGGATGGTCAGTTAGCCAACATCTATGAAACTGTCAATCGCTCGACCCGTTTAGCACAAAAAGGAGATTTAGATACAACTACCCTAGAAGCCAAGGCAATCATCAATACGGAGTTATTTGAACAATCCTCCGAACCAGCATTTTATGACGCTTTAATTGCCCTAATTCCCGAAACTATCAGCGCAAGAGAGCAAAGAGATTATCAGCGTCTCGTCACTGCTTTAACAGCAATTTCTCCCCTGGTGGCTGACTTTTTTGATGGCGAAAATAGTGTGTTAGTCATGGCAGAAAAAGAATCTGTCCGTCGCAATCGTTTAAATTTGTTGGGTTTACTGCGAAATCACGCCCGAGTCCTAGCAGATTTTGGCGCAATTGTCAAGGGATAATTCAGTTATCCAGCAATTCTCATTTTAAGGTTTCATGACATAAAAAGCCTTATAACAAGAGGGTTGTACAATTCTTAACAATTTTAGTGATCGCTGAAACGGCGCAAAATCGTTCTGAATTTATTTTTGCTGTCAGTTATCAGTTATCAGTTATCAGATTTGAGTTTTCAGTTCACTGATTACTGTTCACTGAAAACACTTCCTAATTCATAATTCATAATTCATAATTCATAATTCCCCACTGATAACTGAAATGGCCGATTCTGAACTACAGCAACAAGTCCAAAGATTACATCGACTGACGGTATGGGGTCGTTGGTTATTTGTGTTGGGTTGTTGGTTAGTGATTGGTTCGGCGAGTTTATGGGTTTTACGCGATGATATAGCCTTAATGCGGCAATATTTTACTTGGACAGCCCTTAGATACGCTTTAGCTTTCAATTACTGGCCTTCTATCGGTCTAGCCTTTTGTCTTGCCATTACAGGAGCAGTGTTAGTCTGGCAAAGTCGCAACATTATTTTAGGACTTTCCCCCAGAGAAAAACTGCGCTTAGAGCAACGGGTGCAGAAAATTCAGGCCAAAGGGCCGGGTCATCCCCTCTGGCGCTGGATCTTAAAAAGCAGGGAAAAAGACTTACAATGATAAGGCTTTGCTGAAAGCTGACGGCTAGAACCCACACTAGATATAATTCTTTACGCAACAACTCTTGACTTTTGAATCCACTTATGACCGTGACTCCCCAAGCTCCTCCGAAAACTCGCCGCGTGGTTTTTCCCTTCACCGCTATTGTCGGCCAGGAAGAAATGAAATTATCCCTAATTCTCAACGTCATCGACCCCAAAATTGGCGGGGTGATGATTATGGGGGATCGAGGTACGGGAAAATCGACCACCATTAGGGCTTTAGCCGACCTTTTACCAGAAATTGAGGTAGTTGCTAACGATCCCTTTAATTCTGACCCCAATGATCCCGATTTAATGAGCGATGAGGTGCGGCAAAGGGTGGACGAGGCCATCCCCTTGACCATTGCCAAGAAAAAAGTCACTATGGTAGATTTGCCCCTCGGTGCGACGGAGGATCGGGTCTGTGGCACGATTGACATCGAAAAGGCCCTGTCAGAGGGGGTAAAAGCTTTTGAACCCGGTTTGCTGGCCAAAGCTAACCGCGGCATTCTCTATGTGGATGAAGTCAATTTACTTGACGATCACCTCGTCGATGTGCTATTAGATTCGGCCGCTAGTGGTTGGAATACGGTGGAACGGGAAGGAATTTCCATCCGTCACCCGGCCCGGTTTGTTTTGGTGGGATCGGGCAACCCAGAAGAGGGAGAATTGCGCCCACAACTGCTTGATCGCTTCGGAATGCACGCCGAGATTCACACCGTCAAAGAACCACCTCTACGGGTCAAAATCGTCGAACAGCGTGCGGAATTTGATGGCAATCCCCTCTCGTTTTTAGAGAAATATAACTTAGAACAGGAAGAACTGCAAAGAAAGCTCGTGGAGGCTCAGAATCTTTTGCCTTCCGTGGAGCTTGATTATGAGCTGCGGGTGAAAATTTCCGAGGTTTGTTCCGAGTTAGACGTGGATGGATTGCGCGGCGATATCGTTACCAATCGCGCCGCTAAAGCTCTGGCCGCTTTGGAAGGACGGACCACTGTGACGGTAGATGATATCCGTCGGGTAATTGTTCTCTGTTTACGTCACCGTTTGCGGAAAGATCCCTTAGAATCGATCGATTCTGGTTATAAAGTCTTGAAAGCTTTTAATCGCGTCTTTGGATTAGAGGAAAATTCCTAAATCTAATTCACCCTCTCTGCGAAGAGAGGGTTTTTGACTGGATTTAGAGATGAAGACCAAAAAGGGCTAGATGTGGCCGAATAAGCTAGAATTTTATCGACTGCTGTTATTCTCTGGGGGAATGTCCATGTGGGTTGAAAGTATAAAACTCGAAAACATTAAATGCTTCCAGAATCAAGAGATTAAATTTATTAGTAATCCCAATAATCAACGTCATTGGCGCGCTAAACCTTATCATTGGATCACTTTATTAGGAGAAAATGGAGTAGGAAAAAGCACGATTTTACAGGCTTTAGCTTTGCTGCTCGCAGGACCAGAAGCAGCCAAAGAATTATTACCCCGTCCGACCGGTTGGATATGTAATCCCAAGACACCGGGTAAATTAACCGCAGTGCTTCATCAGGAAGATGGGGATGCGGGAAAATTTGGTACGGATAAAACTCGAAAAACTTTTGCTTATTCCTATTTTGTTACAGGCAAGGAAAGGTTAGAGTTAGGAGGCAGTAAGGACAAACAAACCTATACAGAACCAGCATTAATCGAAGAAAATACTAAAATTTTAAGTTGGTTGCGAGCCAATGCTTTTGCCTCCGATAATCATGGTTGGTTTGCCGTCGGTTATGGAGCTTTCCGTCGTTTGACACGAGTGAGTCAAGTGATTATTCCTAGTCTTGAACCCCCGCAACGCTCTAGCAACTTTTTCAGCCAATTTAATGAGGATACATCTTTAAGTTCTTTTGAGAGATGGATGGTGCATTTAGATTATCGAATAGCCAAAAATCCCCAAGATATTCAAGCCAAACAAATGAAAAAAATCGGCGAAGAAGCAATTACTAAACTGTTACCCGGTAATGTAGAAATTGCTGAAGTAACTGCCGATGCCTTGATTCAGTTTCTAGTTAACGGTCAAAAAGTTCCAACCATTAGTTTATCCGATGGTTTTCGGAGTATGATTGCTTTAGCTGGGGATTTAATTTGGCGATTATTACAATCCTTCCCCAATCTAGATGACCCCACAAAGGCTTCTGGAGTCGTCTTAATCGATGAGTTAGATATTCATTTACATCCTTCTTGGCAAAGGGAAATTGCTGGATGGTTACAGGAAGTTTTTCCCAAGCTTCAATTCTTTGTCGCTACTCATAGTCCTTTAATCGCTGCCGGTGCGGGGGAAAAGTCTTTAACCCTACGAATCGATCTGGTAGCGGGTGAATTAGAGATTGTAGAAATTCCTTATAAAGAATTAGCGGCTAATGTTGATCGTACTTTAACAAGTGCTGCTTTTGGTTTGAAATCAACCTTTCCCACTGAGACAGAAAATAAAATTAAGCGTTACCACCAACTAAATCGTAAAAATAAAAATCTGGCAGCAGAAGAAAAGGAAGAATATGAACAACTGTCATTATTTGTTGGAGAAGTTAAACCCTTTGGCGAAATTAGTCAACCTAATAGTTTAGAATCCCGAATTGATGCCTTACTAGAGGAGCGTTTATCTTGATTCCTGTCACCAGAATATCAGAGCCACGCGTATTAGCTAAAAATGCCGCTCGTTGGCTAGAGGCTTTAGAATCAATAAAATCAAACAACAAGGCCACTAAAACTGACATTAACAAAGCACAAAATAAATACAGTCATCCGCAAGTTAAAGAAGCATTAGTTAAAATGTTTAATGGGAAATGCGCTTACTGTGAAAGTAAGATTATAGTGGTAACTTACGGAGCGATCAAACATTTTTATCCAAAAAGCCAGTATCCTGATCTGACTTTTACTTGGGAGAATTTACTGCTTTCTTGTGATAAATGTAATGATGCCAATCACAAAGGCACAAATTTTCCTCTCGATGATATCACGGGAAATCCTCTGTTAATAGACCCCACGGATGGAGTAACCGATCCGAATACACATCTTGAATTTGTTTGGGATGAAATGGCAAAATTGGCCAGTGTTTATGGTCGGGATCGACGTGGTCAAATTGTTGAAGATTTGTTCGATCTCAATGGTATGCGTGGACGAAAAGAATTAATTAACTATCGTAGTCAATATATTAAAAGATTGTTAGCATTATTACGTTTAGCAAAACAAGGAGACTCGGAGGCTTTATCTTTACTGCAAGAAGCTTGTCAACCGGGAGCGGAATATTATGCTTTTGCTAGTATTTATATCCTGCCTCATTTGCCTCCCTAAAATTAAGGGTAATTATTATCTACAGTCTGAAAAACAAAATTTCTCGCTTATTATTCTCACCTTACTTGATATTTATGTCTCGTCCTGTTGTTTATTTTGCCGTTACTAATCATGGTTTTGGCCATGCCGTCCGCAGTGCTTCGGTAGTAGCTAATATTATTGAACTTAATCCCGAAATTTTGCCGATATTAGTCACCACGGCCCCGCGCTGGTTATTAGATTCCTATATATCCGGAGAATATATTCAAAGACCCCGGGGGTTTGATGTGGGGGTAATCCAATCGGATAGTTTAACGATGGATAAATTAGCTACCAAAGAAAAATTAGAACAAATAATTGCTCAATCAAGGGCAATTATTGCCAGTGAAGTTAATTTTATTAAAACTAATCGTGTGGGTTTAGTTGTAGCCGATTTACCGCCTTTAGCGGCACTAATTGCCAAAAGCGCGGGGCTTCCTTGTTGGATGATTGGTAACTTTGGCTGGGATTTTATCTATCGTGATTGGGGTGAAGAATTTGCCAGTATTAGTGATTGGATCAGTCGTTGTTATAATCAATGTGATCGCTTATTTAAACTGCCTTTAGCAGAAGCGATGACAGCATTTCCTCACGTTACAGAAGCAAATTTAACCGGGGGTACACCCCGCTACAGTGAAGAACAATTGCGACAGGAATTTAAGCTAAATGCCCCCAAAGAAAAAACTATTTTATTGAGTTTTGGGGGTTTAGGATTAGAAGCAATTCCATATAATAATCTCGCCAGTTTTCCCGATTGGCAATTTATCACTTTTGAAAAAAACGCGCCCGAATTGCCCAATTTAGTCCGCTTACAGGATAAACTAGATCGGAGCTATCGTCCCGTGGATTTTATGCCCCTGTGCGATCGAATTATTTCCAAACCAGGATATAGTACCTTTGCCGAGGCTTTAAAATTAGAGGTGCCGATTGTTTCCCTAATGCGAGAAGGTTTCGCCGAATCAGCGATTTTATTGGCTGGAATCCAAGATTATAGTGATCATCAAATTATTAGCAGTGAAGAATTTTTTCAAGGTAATTGGGACTTTTTACGCCAAGCCCCCCAACCGCCACGATTAAAGGTTAAACTGCCTAAAGATGGTGCAGAATCGATAGCGAGAGCTATCGTAGAATACTTTGAGAGGTAATAGTAATGATTAACTTAGCCAATTTAACCTCTGATTATTAAGTAGGTAGGCATTAAAAATTATCAGACACCCCCCTTATCAAGGGGGGATTAAGGGTAGGGGCAGGGTAGCTCAGAGGCAAAATCCATCTTCAATTTAATTATAACTACTTAGGGTCTGCTGAAAAAGTTTTTCCTGGGGGTAGGAGTCAGGAGTCTCCGAGTCAGTAGCCGGTCGTTTCAGGCTTTGTTGCCCTTGTTTTTTGTACCAAGCGATGTACTACAAGAAGGATAGGGACTTCCAGAGAATAAAATACCCAACAAAAAAATAGAAAAGTGTTTTTTTGAAAAAGTAATTATTTTTGTCTAGGAAAACAAAGAGTCTCCCATTACAACTTATTTTTCCGAAAAAAAATAGCAGCATAAACTTTTATACTTCCGAGCTTTTTCGAGTATAACAAGGACAAGTTAAAGAATCAAATACAGTTTTTAGCTAACCATCTTAGTTAACTACAAACTAGGTCTTATCATAATAAATATCAATAAA
>NZ_JAPZSS010000008.1:0-27912 GCF_027532015.1 Microcystis sp. LE19-131.1A
ACTCGACCGACCCAACTGCAACAAAAAGCGTTAGATTTATTGGGAGTTTCCCTGATTTGTACCCAGTAACGGGGCGGCGGAAATTCTCTTAATCCCTTCTACAGCACAGGTTATGGCTTTTTGTCAACGGGGAAGTCCAGATATTGGATTTCCTTCAGTTTCTTTCACCCTGAAGGTGCGTAGCGCTGTCGGTCGCTAACTATTAAAATTGGCAAATCTCTCTAATATTAATTATCCTTAAATATAGATAACCAGAAAAAACTTTTTTAACATCGATCACGCTTCTCGCACAATGGAACAACCTGTCAGTTGGATTATTCCCCGTCATCCCCGTCCCGATTATCCCCTGTTTGTATTTTTACCCGGAATGGATGGCAGCGGCCAACTATACCATCGTCAGATTAAAAACCTTGCCCCTTACTTCGATCTGCGTTGTTTGGTGATTTCCCCGCAATATCTCGGTGATTGGGAGGAATTAAGCACCCTCGTGATCGCTTTATTGGAACAGGAATTAAAGGGACAATCGAGAAAAGTCTATCTCTGCGGTGAGTCTTTTGGCGGCTGTTTAGCCTTGAAAATAGCGACAAAATCACCAAAATTAATTAAAAAACTGATTTTAATTAACCCTGCTTCTTCTTTTAATCAAAGACCTCTTTTAAGCTTGGGAATCGGTATCACCCAGATGATGCCCGATTTCATCCATAGCAGCTCGGCACTAACTATTTTACCCTTTCTGGCCGCTCTGGGTCGAATATCCCGGGAAGATCGCCGCTCTCTCCTGAAAGCCATGCAATACGTCCCACCGAAGACGATTAGCTGGCGTTTATCCCAGTTACAACGGTTTCAGGTTAGTGCCAGCGAGTTAAAAAGTCTGCAATTGGGGGTGTTAGTGATAGCCAGTCAAGGAGATCGACTCTTACCATCGGTAGCGGAGGCTAAACGCCTAATTCAGCAGTTACCCGCCGCAAAATTAACAATTCTGCCCCATAGTGGTCACGCTTGCCTACTGGAAACCGATATTCACCTCAAAGACATTCTTCATCACCATGCTTGTCTCCCCCGAAGCTTACCCGCAAAAAGTCACTGAGGATGGTTCTTATACCTTTTTTTCGACCGAATTCGACGAATGTTATCATTCTACCTCCGGGGCAAGGGAAGAAGCCGAGAAAAAATTTATCCTCTCTAGTCGTCTGGCAGCAAAAGCAGACCAGAGCAATAATCTGAAAGTTCTTGACATTTGTTACGGCTTAGGGTATAATGCCGCCGCAGCCTTGGCGGCCATTTGGCGAGTTAGGGGGGATTGTCGGGTAGAATTATTAGCGTTAGAAAGCGATCGAATGGTTCCCCTAGCAGCTATTAGAGAGAATCTCTTAAATAGTTGGAGTCAACCAATTCCCGAATATTTAAGTGATTTTGCCCATAATCACCGGCTGGACTTGCCTAATCTCACCGCTAAACTGTTAATCGGGGATGCGCGACAGACGATAACCAAGGTGATTGAGGCGGGTTTTCAAGCGGAGGCAATTTTTCTCGATCCCTTTTCCCCGAGTAAATGTCCGCAACTGTGGACGGTGGAGTTTTTAGCTTTAGTGGCCAAATGCCTGAGTCCGACGGGTTATTTAGTCACCTATTCCTGTGCTGCCTCGGTGCGAAGGGCTTTACAATTAGCAGGATTGCAGATTGGAGCCACCGATAGCGTCGGGCGGCGATCGCCAGGGACAATAGCCAGTTTTTTGTCCTTACCCCCATCTCTATCGGCACAGGAACGGGAACATCTGCAAACTAAGGCCGCTATTCCCTATCGAGACGAGACTTTAACCGACCCAGCCGAAGTGATTATACAACGTCGTCGCAGCGAACAGGCTCTCTCTGACTTAGAACCGACTAGCCACTGGAAAAAACGTTGGCAAAGAGCGGTGAGTTCGATCGAAATCTCGGAATGAGATTAATTGGGAAAGAATCCCCGGGCTAAAATTTGTTTGTATTGCTGATGCTGTCTCGGTTCTAGGGTTTGACTAGAGACAATTCTCGCTCGCGTTTTCCGAAAGTCCCACCCTATAGGAGTAATTTCGGGGCTGTCAACCAGAATAACTGACACTTACCTAGGGGATTTTGTTGATTGGGAACCTCTAGACCAATTATTCCCGCTTTTTTGACCGATAATTTTCCTTGAAACTTGCCCCAAACTAGCATTTCCGTCCAATAGCCTAAATCCGGTTCGTGGCCCACCAGTGCAATCGCGTTTTCCTCTCGCTGATAGTCGGACTTTTGCCACCACTGCACCCAATCTTGAATATTGCCATTGGGCGATAGGGGATTAAATTGCTCAATTTTACTGCTTAAACCCGCTTTTTGCAAAATTTCGGCGGTTTGCACGGCACGCACCAATGGGGAAGTGAGAATTAGGTCAAATTTCACCCCCAACTGTCCTAATCTTTGGGCAACTTTAGCAGTTTTTGCCTTACCTTCCTCGGTTAAAGGACGTTCCCTATCGTTGAGATAATCCTCCGATTGTCCTGCTAATCCATGACGCACAAAATAAAGTTTCATATCAGTGTCGGGTCGGTCTTGGCGATGATAATAGATAGCTGAGGTCTGATACTTAGGTGCGAATTACCTTTTCATCGGGGTTAACTAGATGGGAAAGTTTTTGTTTGATTTGGGTGTCATACATTTCCCACTTAAGTTTAGCGTATTCGGCATTATTATTAAAACCACCGAGGAAACCGATAGGAATTTCAAAACCTCCGGCCATATAACGGCCACCACCAAAAAAGCGACCTTGGTTATCTTGTCCGAAAGCTTCCTTAAGAAATTCATCGGGATCTAGGGTAATTTTACTGGTACGCATAGAACCAATGACTAACTCGATATCCTCATCTTCATCGTGAACGATACCATAAACTAAAGCCGTGTGAACATTTTCTTCTGTCACCAAAAAATCGGCAGCCTGGGGAATCGCATCTCGGTCATCATAACGCAAATAACCGACCCCGGCGATCGAATAATTATTTTTAATAATACGGTTTTTTAAGGCTCGTTCGATCACATCCATCACCCGTCGGGATCTGGCCGATTGCAGGACAGCGTTTAATAATTGAGCATCGTAGAAACGACTGAGATAACCAGCAGCAATAAATTCACACTCTTGCGCTTGCATTAAATTATTCGTATCTGATCGCAATCCGTGCATCAAAGCTGTGGCACACTTAACATGGACGGTATCGCTAGTATTAAAATTCAGTAACCCTTTTTGGATATATTGGGTTAACATCGTCGCTGTTGCCCGGATTTGGGGACGAATATCAACAAATTCCGCCTCTAGATCCCCTTGGCGAGTATGATGATCAATCACGGCAATAACGGGAATTTTTGCCTGTTTAACCAGAGTGGTTAACTGACTATTGGTTCCCTGACCATCGACGAAAACACAACCCTGATAAACCGAAAGATCTCTATCCTTGAGGGTATGGACTCCCCAACGTTTAGCCGGTAAACCTGTTAGTTTTACCAAAGCGACATTTTCCTGATGGGAGAGAGTACCCGCATAGACTATATCGCAGTGAATATCGTACTGCTCGGCGATAATTTGATAGGCCCAGGCGCTAGAAAGAGCATCGGGATCCGGGAAATCCTGCATCACCACCATTTGATTTTCGCCGCGGTGATTTTCCAAAGTACGTCGCAGGCGATCAATTAGGGAAATAAGTAGGGTATCATTACTAACCGTGACTGGAGGAAGGGGACATACTGCCGACGGTTCCCCTAACACTACATCGGTTTCGAGGGACTTGGCAGGAACTAGACTCAGTAATTCAGCCATCATTTTTAGAAAAGTTTGCTTAAGGGTAGATTCAGTCGGGATTTTTTGAGCTAATTAATTCTAGACGATATTCTGGCTCGATCGGTTCATCTCAAATATTAAGCTTTTCTTGCCACTAGCTCCCCACTGTCGGGCTATAACTCTAGTCTATCAAAAGACCTTTCCTGTTTGTTCTGGGAGAGCGGTTAGGAGTGAGGGACATTAACCATCGCTGCCATTACCTGTGAAGATAGATAATTTAGATAGTCAACGCCTTACCATTAATCATGGATAAACCGATAGATATTGAAGTAGTTAGAACTGAAGCACTAAGAAAGCTAGGCAGAAATATAGTTAATTTTTCAAAGATTGAAGGTACTTTAAAGTATCTACTTTCAGTTAGTCAGATTGAGAGATTATCAGCATCAACTCGTAACCAGTTGGTTGACAATCATGAGAGATTTCGTAAGCGCACATTAGGTCAACTGGTTAAGGAATTACATAACACTGTGCTAGTGGATGATAGTCAGTCTGAACCTCAACTAGACTCTTCTGAGTTAGGTATGTCTTGGTCATTTAAGGCTACCTATAGTGACTCAGATTTCTTAAATGCTCAGAAACAGGCTCTCTCAGACATTGTGTTGGAACGAAACAAGTTGATTCATCAAGATTTAGCACTACTCAATACTAGCTCTATAGAAGACTATTATAAGTTAATCAGTCTTTTAGATGAACAAAACCCTCGATTATTAGCTCATCTTGAAGAGCTTGGGTGGATGCTAACCTCATTTATAGAGGGAATAAAAGACCTTCAAGAATTCATTAAATCACCAGACTTTCACCAGTTTATACACTCTAGCCAATCCGATGCCTAACAAGTGCGTGTACAGGGAACGGCGGCAGACACTATCGGTTATGATGCAGACAGTTGGTCACACCCTGTCCCCAGGAAAAACTTTTTCAGCAGACCCTAGCTATTATACCGATAGGACGGGTTGGCCGGTAGAAATGGCTTTTTCGACGATATCGGCGGCCATTTTCACTCCTCCAGTCTTCTGTAGTGCTTTTTGCATTCTCAGGGCATTTTCTCGGTAACTGGGGACGGATAAGACCTTTTCAATCGCCTTTCGTAAACGGGGAACTTCTAGACGGGAAATCGGAATCACTTCCCCTGTCCCCGACCATTTTATCCGAGCAGATACCCCCGGTTGGTCGTTAGTGATGGGAATGGCCACCATCGGTACAGCTTGGGCAAGGGATTCTAGGGTAGTATTTAAGCCTGCGTGGGTGATAGTAAGAGAGGCTCTGGTTAAAAGCTCTAATTGGGGAGCGTAGGGAACAACTAGGGCGTTTTTGGTGGTTATTTGAATGTTAGAGTCGGTATTGCCCAAGGATAAAACTAATTGTACCGGCAAATCGGCACAGGCTTGGGCGATCGCATTAAAGGCCGATTGTAGGCGATTTTGAATTGTACCGAGGGAAGCATAAATCAAGGGTTGTCCGGTTAATTTTTCGTAGGGAAAAGGAATCGTTTTTCTGGTGGAGGAATCGTGAAAGGGGCCGGTAAAGTGAAAGTGAGCGGGTAAATTTGGCCGAGGAAACTCGAATTCGGCAGGTTGTTGGCTAATTTGGGCAATGGGTGAATAGCGTTGATTGATGTTTTGATAGGGAATTAACCCCCATTCTTGACGTTGCCGGTTGATTAACTCATTCAGGGGACGAGTCAGAGAGTCAAGGAGTTTATAGCCAATTTTATTGCGAATAACCCCGATAAATGAGGGATTATAGTCCCAAGTAGTCATAAAGGGCGGAATAAGCGGGTCACGATTTAAAACCAATGCCCCAGCAAAACTGACAAAGGGAATAGCTAATTTTTCTGCGATTGTACCCCCTGAGGGGGAAACTTGATCGACAATTAGGGCATCAATTCCCAAGCGACGCATCTCTTGAGGGATAGTTTCAAAGAGGGCAGCGGTAGAATTAGTCACTGATTGTACCGTGCGTCGGACGGCGGCTGTTCCCCGTAATTGACCAATTTCGGCTAAATTTTTGGCTGATGTGCCTTTCGGATATTTGTCGGGTGCAATTGCCTGAAAATCTAACCCGGCTGCTTGCACCATTTCTTCACCATCAAGAGTTAGAAAACAGGTAACTTTATGACCGCGCTTTTGTAATTCTTTTCCTAAAGGTAGGAGAGGATTAATATGTCCAGAAGCGGTGGGACAAAGAATGCCAAAATGAGTCATTAAACACCTCCACAGGTTTTCTTTAATTCTTCTAGATTCCAGAATGCTCCACCCAAGGCGGAGAATTGTATTCCTTCAAAGCAGTTACGCACGGCCCCCAAAGCGAGGGGATTGACAAGATAAATAAACGGGACGTATTCCTGTTGAAGTTGTTGAATTTCATTATAGATAACTTTGCGCTTCTCAAAGTCTAATTCTTGGGAACCCTTGACGTATAAATCGGCGATTTTTTTCTCCCAATCCGCCGCTTGCCAGCCTTGAATTGGCGGGCTGCCGGGTTGAGGTTGTTGGTTAAAAGCGTGGAGATTTCCATCTACATACCAAATATTAGGGGCGTGGGGTTCATTATCGCCGGTAAAACCTAAAATATGTGCTTCCCAATCTAGACTATTACTTAGTTTATCAACTAAATTGCTAAAAGCGATCGCTTGAAAATCCACTTGAATTCCTATTGCGGCTAAATCATTTTTAATTTGCGCCCCAATAGCTTCCCGGATTTTGTTACCTGCATTAGTAATCAGGTTAAATCTAACGGGATTATTATCGGCATCGACTAAAAGATTATCACTATTATACTTAAATCCCGCCTCTAATAATAATTCTTTGGCTTTTTCGGGATTGTAATCGTAACCTTTCAGGGTTTTATCGTAAAAAGGCGATTGGATAGAAAGAAAAGAATTTTGTGCTTCTCCTAACCCTCGATAGATATCATCAATCATTCTTTGACGATTAATGCCGTAGGCAATAGCTTGACGGAAATTTAAGTTATTAAACCACCTGGATTTAATTGGCTCTATTAGGGGTTTTCCGTTGCGTTTGCCTTGGTTGAGATTAAAACCGATAAATTGGGTTCCGTAGGCAGGTCCGCCGTTAAAAATAGTGAAATTTCCTCTTTCTTCTTCGGTTTTTAAGAGGGAGAAAAATTCGGGAGTTACCCCAATAGAATCTAAACTTCCCGAACGAAATTGTAGTAAAGTTGTGTCCTGCGATTCAACAATTGCCCAAATTACTGAAGTTATATGGGGTAATTGTTGTCCACGGTCATCTTTTTTCCAATAGTAAGGGTTATTCTCAAAAATAATCCTTTGTCCCGTGATATATTCTTTTAGTTTATAAGCACCATTAAAAACAATTTTATCGGGAGGAGTATCTAACCCCCAAGTGGAGAGAAATTCTAACCTACCATCGGGGCTTTTTTTCTGAATAGTTTTTTCTAAAGCGTGTTTAGGTAAAATCGGTGAACTGACAGCATCTAAAAAAGGAGCAAAAGGTTCGGGTAGTTTAAATTCGATTCGGCGATTATCTAGTTTAGTGATAACTGGAAATTCTTTTTTTAATCCTATTCTTAAACTATCGCGGTAGTTGTTGGGAATATCAGGATTTAGATATAAATCTTTATAGGTAAAAACCACATCATCAACGGTTAAGGGTTGACCATCCGACCATTTTAAACCCTCTCTCATAGTAAAAATAATGTTCAAATTATCATCGGAAATTGTCCAAGATTCTGCCAGGACTGGTTCTTTTTTGCCAGTAATGGGATTTTCTGTTAATAGTCCTTCGTAGGTTAAACCAAAAATATTCGGGGATTCGGCCGATAAAACAGCATTAAAGGTTTTTGGGTCACTTAATACCGATATGACCACTTGATTGCGTCTAACTTGATTACCACAAGCAGTTAGGGAAATCAGCAATAAACAAGAAATTAAAAATACCGTTAATCTGCGCCAAAATTTCACCATAATCTTTAATATTTTTCTGTCCGACTATTTAGAAGTAAAGACCTTGTCTTGCTATATACACCGAAACTGACCAAGCTGAAAGCCGATGGACTGTTTCCTTGTCCCATCAATATAACAGGAAATGAGACAAAAAATCTCGCCTAGGAAAGATTGACAAAGGCGAGAAACCGTGTTTCCATTCAAGAATGGGAGATAAAATCTAAGAACGTTGTTCGATCGGTGTATAGGGGACTTCGTGTTGTCCGGTGTAGATTTGGGTAGGACGGAAAATGCGGTTAGCATTTAATTGTTCTTTCCAGTGGGCCAACCAACCGGCCACCCGGGAGATGGCAAAAATCGGGGTAAATAAATCACTGGGGATGCCTAATTTCCGATAGACCAATCCCGAATAGAAATCCACATTAGCATAGATACCTTTTTCGCCGTAGATATCCACCACTGCTTGTTCTAATTCTAGGGCTATATCGTAGTATTCATCGGAACCTAATTCCGCGAATAATTGTTCGGCAAGGTTTTGTAAAATCGTCGCCCGGGGATCCTTAACTTTATATACCCGGTGTCCAAAACCCATAACTTTTTGTTTGTTGGCGATACATTTTTCCACATAGGGACGAACATTAGCCACCGAACCGATTTCCTCTAACATTAACAATACTTCCTCGTTTGCCCCACCGTGGAGGGGGCCGGCGAGAGTTCCCACTGCTGAAGCGATGACACCGTAGGGGTCGGTTAAAGTGGAGGCCGTCACCATAGCCGAAAAAGTCGAGGCATTCATGGTATGTTCGGCGTGGAGAGTCAAACAGACATCGAAAACTTTCGCCGCTAAATCCGTCGGTCGTTTTTCCGTCAACATATAGAGGAAATTGGCCGCATAATCAAGACTATCGTTGGGCTGAATGGGGTGATTACCTTTGCGAATTAATTGAAACGCCGCCACCATAGTCGGGATTTTCGCTAATAGCCGGACTACTGCCTGACGGATATAGTCGGGATTATCCAGGGCCCGCCTGGCATAGTATAAACCCAAAGCCGCCGCCGAAGTTTGTAGCGCATCCATGGGATGGCCTTTTTCGGGGAAGCATTTCATCATGTCTTCGATACGGTACTTGATGCGTCGATGATAACGGATTTCATCGGCAAATTCTTCCAGTTCCGCCCCCGTGGGCAGAGCACCCCAGATAAGGAGATAGGCGGTTTCGAGGAAGGTACTTTTTTCGGCGAGTTCCTCAATCCGAATGCCCCGATACTCCAAGATTCCCTTTTGCCCATCCACAAAGCTGATACTGGACTGGGCGGCGGGAATTCCTTCTAAACCTGGACGATATTCACAAACTGTCATAGTTCTACCTTTCCGTGGCGAAGATTAAGCCCTAACGCTAACTTACTTGATCTTTCCACCCTTACCGAAATTTTATAGAAATTCTTCGGTTCTGCCTCTCCTGTTCAGGATTGGGGAGAATTGGACGGAAATTAATCCTATTTAGCGATTGCTTCGTCGATTTAGTCAGCCCTGCCCTAGCGCATTTTTTCTGGGCTTACCGTTCCGACTCTAGCTAGTGGACTTGATATTTATCTACTTTCATTGTAGCGATAATTTTTTTAAGTTTCTTCGGGATTAATATTTAACTCCCGCAGTTTTGCCGCCAATCGTTCGGCCCGTTGCCGTTCCGCTTCGGCCCGTTGACTTTCCGTTTCGGCCCGTTGCCGTTCCGCTTCAGCCCGTTGTCGTTCCGCTTCGGCCCGTTGTCGTTCTTGGTTGTAACTGGTGAAAGGTTGACCATCGGGATAATACAAGAGTAACTCTGGTTGGGCTAATTGAAAACGAATGCCCAAGCGAGGACTGACCCAATTATCGAGATTTTCCAGACTTTCGAGCCGATTTTCCCGACGAATACAGCCACCCAAATCATTTTTATCGGGATTATAAATGTAGTATTCTTCCACACCATAACGGTCATAAAACAGTAGTTTTCTGGTCATTTCCGTTTGGGTATTACCCGGAGAGAGAATTTCAAAAACCACTTGTGGGGGGATATTGTTCTCTTTCCACTGTTGATAGGAACCTCTTTCGCCTTTTGGTCTGCCGAAAGCTACCATCACATCGGGTGCTTGTCGAGTCTTATTATCTCCCTCCACGGGATACCAGAGTAAATCACCGGCGACAAAAACATCGGCATCATTGGCAAATAACCAGTCTAAATTCGCTTTAATCGTCGTAATCCAGCGAAATTGTCTTGTATTGTCGGCCATCGGTTTACCATCGCTATCGGGATAGACGATTGTGGTTTTCGGGCTGTCGTCGAGTTGTCTAACCATTGCTTAACCCTAGAATTTCGTCTTTGCTTCCTTAATAGTATAACTTTACTATAAAAAATCGGAGCAAATATTTAGGGATGGTGATGGTCTTAAATGCTGTTTAAAAAGTATCGGGGAGTGGGGAGTGGAGAGTGGGTTTTGAAAGTTCGATTGGGAGTTTTATCATCTTATACTTTACAATACCAATTCTCCAAAGTCTGACTACAGAAGTTTAATCCCCCTAAATCCCCCTTAAAAAGGGGAACTTAAAGGGGGATTTAAATTCGATGTGTAGTTTTCATTTAGAGAAATGGTATAAAAACCTTTTCTGCAAACGTTAGGACAGATGAACTTCTTTCTTGCCTTTGATGTCTGTTTTTACACATACGGGCTCTTCTAGGTTCTGTGTGATAAGTTTAACTTACTATATGATCGATCGATCTTTGTGTCCTTTGTGTCTTTGTGGTTCGTTCCACCCCCTCGCTAGGAGGAATGTATCTTAGAATACATTTTACCCACCAAACCTGGGAGAGCCAGATACGACTTAGCATTTGAGATTAGTCAAAAATAGTTTGACTAGAGAAAAAAGAGGTGTGTTAGATTTCATTAACTACCAGAGCGGCGTACTGCTACGCAGTGCCTTCGGCATCGCAATAGAGGAAATGCGATCGCAATAAATCCTCATCTGGCCAGAGACTTAATTGATTGACAAAAATCGCCCTTTATAACCCCGTCCATGGCCTAACACAAACCGAAGAACTATAAAGATTAGATTGAACATTTCTGGGATTTCTGTCTAACAGCAAAGTTAGCCTGCTTTTGGGGCAGGGATTAGCGCAAAGGTGGTGTTATACTCAGACAAAGTGCAGAAAGTCAAAATCCGTAACTTTCTTGAATCCATGCTGACAACTACTCAATTTGCGCCCCTGCTAAAGCAATTGTCTTACTCCGATAAGCTCTTATTACTTAACTTTCTTGTAGCCGAGTTGCTCAAGGATTCTGGTATTGTACCGATGTCTATTGAAGATGATCTCCCTAGACAAGGTTTACATGACTCTTTTGAGGCTGCCGCCATTCTTGCTCAAGCATTAAAAGAGAAACAAGAATTGACTCATGGCTAATAAGGTAAGATTTGCTTTCACCGAGGTAGATTCTAGTCTTGGGGCATTAAGTGCGCTTCCTTATTTACCATTGACATTAACTTATCAAAGTCAATCCTTGAATGTTTCGGGTCTCTTGGATACTGGCTCTAGTGTTAATGTGTTGCCCTATGAAATGGGTTTAGCTTTAGGTGCAGTCTGGGAAAACCAAAGGCTATCTCTGCCATTAGGAGGTAATTTAGCTAGATTTGAAGCTCGTGCATTGGTTGTTAAAGCTACTGTTGAGCAATTCCCCACCGTAGATTTAGCCTTTGCTTGGACAGAAGATAAATATGCGCCGCTAATACTAGGACAGATGAACTTCTTTCTTGCCTTTGATGTCTGTTTTTACAGATACGACTTAGCATTCGAGATTAGTCAAAAATAGTTTGACTGGAGAAAAAATATGTGCGTTACATTTCATTAACTAAGCAACCAGCGATCGCAGTTTCGCCTCAAGCGATCGCCCTATGAAAAGAGATTAATTTGTCTAAAGATTTGCTAAACTGAGGACAATAATCGCTTATTTTCAAGGTGTTAACTAAATGTGGTGGCAAAGTTCTCGGTTAGACCGTATTGAAGCCAGTCTAGAGGCAAGTCAGCAGCGAATAGAGCGAATAGAAAGCAATATTGACAGATTAGCAGCAATCAGTGAGGCAACGAATCGGCGTATTGATCGGTTTGTGGAAGCTACTGCTCAACAAATGGAGGAATCTAAGGCTCGTATTGACCAACTGCAACAAGGGATGGAACAGCTTCAGCGTGCAGTTGGCTATTTTTTAAGTCAGGACGGTAACTAACGATCGCCTTTTCAAAAATCAAAAAACCCCGTTAGCTTACAATAACTTGCTTCAATGAATGAGCATGGTACTACGGCTAGAGAAAAAAGAGGTGTGTTAGATTTCATTAACAACCAGAGCGGCGATCGCAGTATTGTAACTCACAGATTACTTTTGCTAAGTTTTAACAGAGCGATAAGGCTGTCTAACGCCCCAAATCAGCGGCGGCAAGTAACCTCGAACACGCATCAGCGGTTCTCAACCGTCCGCTGCATTTGAATTATTAGCCTACACGTCTGACTCTGGAATATTTCCCCCCCCATTTGACTCATCAATGTAAGTTTTAACTCCCATAACTGACATTAAAGCTAGCCCTTCGCGTTTTTTCGCAAGATTTCGACAGAAGTTTATACCGGGAGCATCCCAATTTTGCCATAAGTATAAATGCTTAGAGACTAAAAACGTTAGCTAAGGCAAAATAAAGAGAAACAATTAAACGGTAGAATCATGAATACAGACCAAAAAGAACAACTAGATCAACATTTAAAAGCCATTGCTCAAATTCTAGTCGATAATACCCCAGAAGAACAACTACGTAGCTTTGAGGGCATTGAAACCGCCCTGCGAGACCATTGGCTGACTACATTGGGTCCTGCCATAGGCAATTTTTTTTTGAATCAGCAACAGGAACCCAAGCAGGGCGAACCAAAAGCGTAAGCAGTATCATAGGGAAAGTCAAGATAAGCGAGAAACAAGCCGATAAACTAGGATTAAGCAAGAATAATCGATTAAGTCCCATGCTGGAGAAATGTTGCTTAGGAGCAGTGGCTAAAGTCTCTTTTGAAGATGCGGAAAAAGATATCAAAATGGCGACAGGAATGGCAGTTTCAGGCAGTAGTCAACAGAGGCTTGTACAAAGATATAAATTTGAGGAAGCAGAAGCAAAGAGTCCGGTAGAAGCATTGAGTGTAGATGGAGGAAAAGTCAGAATCAGAACGCCCAAAGGACAACCGAGTCAAGGTCGAGATTACAAAGCAGTAAGTCTGCATGGTCAAGAATGTGCGGGATTTTTTCAGCAAAATGAAGAATTACTGGAATGGGTGAACCGTCAGCCCTTAACAGAGGTAGTCACCTGTTTAGGAGATGGTCATGATGGGGTGTGGAATCTGATGGAGAAAATCGGTGTTAAAAGGAGAGAAATATTGGATTGGTATCATTTAGTAGAGAATATGAATAAAATAGGCGGGTCAAACCAGCGTCTGAATAGAATCAAAGAGAATTTATGGAAAGGAGAGGTGAAAAGAGTTTTAGAGGAATTAGAGGGATGCAAAAAGAAACAGGCTATAAATTTCACCAAATATGTCGATAAACATCGAGAAAGAATACCCAATTACGAACTCTATCAATCACAAGGGATTTGCATCGGTTCTGGAAGTGTAGAGTCAAAGATTAAGCAAATAGGTGCAAGAATGAAAATTGTGGGAGCACAATGGAAAGCAGAGAATGTTCCTCAGTATTTGAAGCTACGTTGTGCTTATCTCAACGGCGATATTACCTGAGTATTTTTACTCATTGCAAAACTGGGATGCTCCCGATGAGCCTTTCTTTGTCAACTCTTGAGGTTGATGCGTTTCATTTTTGAATTGGCGTTGTCCTTGAGTAAAAAATGCAAGTTGCAGCCGTGCAAAGTATATCAATCTCTCCACTGGTGGGGCTTCTGTTTTTGGTCCGTTTCCTACCATAAATCGGACTTTTCTCAATTTCGATGATGTCATCGGGACTAGCGGCAATGATACGATTATTGGCGATTTTCAAGCCAACATTCTCAACGGTAGTAGCGGTAATGATCTGATCAGAGCTGGTGGCGGTAACGATACTCTTGTGGGTGGTGCTGGGAACGATACTCTCACTGGAGAAACAGGGGCTACTAACACTTTCATCTACAATTCTCGTTTTGAAGGAGTAGATTTGATTACTGATTTCATCTCTGTTGATCGAATTCACTTAAAATCTTCTGGTTTTGCGGGATTATCTCGCGGTAGCCTCTCCGCTAGTCGCTACGGTGAAGGTAACTCCCTGGTTGCTGCCGCCAGTGCCGCGTTTTCTGCTGGGACCGCCTCTAATGCAGCAATTTTGAGTGTTGGCACGGCTGCAGGGGTGGACGTATGGTACACCAGTAATGCTCTTAATACCGCCCTATTCGGTACAGGTGCTAACCTTCTGGCCACCTTAAGTTCTACCTCTACCAATCTGGCTACAGTCAACCAAAGCAACTTCAGTGTAATTGCCTAATATCTAAATTTTTCAATCTAAGGTAAGAGCTTGTACTGTTTCAGTACAAGCCTTTTTATTGGAATCCCATAGAGCTTTAGCCAACTTCTGATAGGATCAACCGTGACAATGTAAAGAAATTTTTGTCACTAACCCCGCCCTAAAAGCGACGGGGCTTGCCTAGACCAATTTAGGCGACGCAAGTAGAGACTACCGCATCGAGACACAATCTGGTACAGACCTCCGAATGCTTCCCTAGTTCGGATTCCCTCTAAGCTTTATTGGTAAAGCGTTGTTAGACAAGACATCTTGATTGTGTTGCGGAAAGGGACTTTAACTTTACTCTTAAGGATTATCTCCATGGAAAGAGTTCCTGTTATCTCAAAAGACGGAAAACCGTTAATGCCCACCAAACCCAGTCGGGCCAGACGGTGGATTAAGGAAGGAAAAGCTATCGGCAAATTCAACGACTTAGATATTTTCTATGTCCAGCTAACCGATGAACCTTCCGATAACAAAACCCAACCGATTGCCATTGGTATTGACCCGGGTAAATTATTCTCTGGAATTGGCGTTCAATCCTCTCTTTTTACTCTTTGGAAGGCTCACTTAGAACTTCCTTTTAAACGAGTAAGAGAGCGCCTGGACAATAGACGGTTAATGCGAAAAGGACGTAGAGGAAGACGGATTAACCGCCAACTTTCTTTTAATCTAAGAGCGCATCGACAAAAACGATTTTCAAATAGAAAACAAGGAAAATTAGCTCCCTCAATCAGAGCTAATCGTCAACTTGAACTTCGAGTCGTTTCCGAACTAACCAAAATCTATCCAATTACCGATATTTATTTTGAGTACATCAAAGCCGATGTTGATTTAACTTCTGGTAGAAAAGGGGCTAAGTCTGGAAAAGGTTTCTCGCCGGTTATGGTCGGACAGAAATGGGCTATTGAGCAACTGTCTCAATTGGCAACAGTCCATACTCGCTTTGGTTGGCAAACCTCTAATCTCAGAAAATATTTGCGACTAGAAAAGTCTAAAAATAAAGCAGAACAATCACCCGAAAGTCATGCTAACGATGGAATTGCTCTTGCCTGTTTTCAATTTTTAGATTATTTGCCATTCCACAATTATAATGGACATGGATATGATTGGAAGGGTTCTGTTAAAGTAACAAACGCTCCCTTTGCTGTCATCAAACGTCCTCCTGTTAGTCGTCGTCAACTTCACCTGATGGTTTTTTCTAAAGGTGGTAAACGACGTAAATATGGTGGCTCTACCACAAGACACGGGTTCCGTAAAGGAGATTTAGTTTCTTCTCCCAAAGGGATTGGTTATGTTAGTGGAGATACCGAAAAACAGCTATCTGTAAGCGATACCAATGGTCAACGATTGGGACAGATAGCTGTTAGCAAGATTCAGTTAATTCGTCGTTCTAACGGTTTAATTGTTTCTCACTAACTTGTATAAAGCCGCCCTCCGCTATCGCTAAAGGGCGGGATTTCAGACCCAATTTTTCGATGACTGTACTGACCGAAGGAATCGCGCCCCACGGTGGGCAATTAATTAATCGTATTGCTACCGCTGCCGAAAAAGCTGAATTTCTGGCCCTAGCTGAAAAACTACCGCGAGTTTCCCTCGATGAACGATCGCTCTCGGATTTAGTTATGATTGCTATTGGTGGTTTCAGTCCCCTCAAAGGCTTTATGGAACAGGACGACTACGAAAAAGTCGTCGATGATATGCGTCTAATCAATGGTTTACCCTGGGCAATTCCCGTGACTCTTTCCGTTAGCGAAGCAGTGGCGGATCCCCTTAAAGAAGGCAACTGGATTCGTTTAGATGACAGCGAAGGCAACTTTGTCGGAGTCCTAGAACTAACCCAAAAATACCGTTATAATAAAGCCCACGAAGCAGTTAACGTCTATCGTACCGACGATCATAAACACCCCGGGGTAAAAGTCCTCTACGAACAGGGAGAAATTAACCTCGCAGGTCCAATATGGTTACTTCAGCGCGATCCTCATCCCCAGTTTCCCAAATATCAGATCGATCCTCTGCAATCGCGCAAAATGTTCCACGAAAAAGCTTGGAAAACCATTGTCGGTTTCCAAACCCGTAATCCCATCCACCGGGCCCACGAATATATTCAAAAATGCGCCCTAGAAGTGGTAGATGGTTTATTCTTGCATCCTCTTGTCGGCGCTACCAAAAGCGATGATGTGCCGGCCGATGTGCGGATGCGTTGCTATGAGATCATGATGGATAAATACTTTCCCCAAGATCGCGTTATTCTAGCTATCAACCCCTCAGCTATGCGTTATGCCGGCCCCCGGGAAGCAATTTTCCACGCTATTATCCGTAAAAACTACGGTTGTACCCATTTTATCGTCGGTCGTGACCATGCCGGAGTCGGTGACTACTACGGAACCTACGATGCTCAGTATATCTTTGATGAGTTCGAGCCGGGGGAATTGGGAATCGTGCCGATGAAGTTTGAACACGCTTTCTACTGTACCCGCACTTCGGGAATGGCAACCACCAAAACTAGCCCCAGTTTACCGGAAGAAAGAATACATCTTTCGGGAACGAAAGTCCGGGAACTGCTGCGTAAAGGAGAATTACCACCTCCAGAATTCTCCCGTCCAGAAGTGGCTGCCGAATTAATCCGGGCTATGCAAGGATCATGAACATAACTAGGCGAGAATTTGTCCAGCAGACAGGTTGGGGGTTGCTGACTTTGGCGATTAGTCAAGGGACAGTTAACCGTCATTTGGCTGCTCTCGCCGCCCCTAATCCCCGAAAATTGGCTCTTTTAGTCGGTATTGACCAGTATGGGGCGAATATTCCGCCGCTGCCCGGCTGTCTTACCGATGTAGAGTTACAAAAAGACCTTCTCCGTTATCGTTTTGGTTTTCAGGATGCTGATATAGTGACTTTAACGGGACAAAAAGCCAGTGGAGAAGCGATCAAATCGGCTTTTTTAGAACACCTGATCGCCCAAGCCAGGTTGGGGGATGTGGTCATTTTTCACTTTAGCGGTTATGGCAGTCTTGGGGCAGCAAAAGAGGTTTTTATTACTGCTGATGGGGCAGAAAATGCTTTACTTAAGGAAAATATCCTGCTGATGGCTCGCTGTCTAGCTACGGATAAGTTTAGCTTGGTTTTTGATAGTAGCCATCTTCCCCAACCTCAGCCCTATCTCGGTAATCTTCGCGTTCGTTCCTATCCCGAAACCCTTACTGATCTTAACCCCGCCGAATTAACTTTCGCTACCGATATTAAAACCCGTTTTAACCTCAAAAATAAGCCTAGTAACGGCATTATTCTCGCTGCCGCTAAACCGGAGCAAATCGCCCTGGAATTGAGCGGTAATAGCCCCAATGCTGGCTTATTCACCTATGATCTCACCCAGTATCTCTGGCAAGCTTGCCCCAGTCCGACAATTGCGATCGCTTTTCCCCATCTCCGTAATCTCGTCGCTAGTCACAGCAGTGAACAACAGCAGCCGGCAATCCTAACCAGTAATCAAAAAAATAATTCTGCGCCGCCCTATCATACAACGTCAGAAACGTCAAGGGGGGGCGCAGCAATTGTTACAAATCTTATTGATGAACGCACCCTAGAAGTCAATCTGGTCGGCCTGCCCTTAGAAATCCTAGAAAATTACGGGATTAACTCCTGTTTAAGCTTTATTGACGCGACTGGGGAGGAAATCAGCCTACAAATTCTCTCCCGTCAGGGTTTAAAAGCGAAAGCGCAATTATTATCCGCCGCTGCTTCCCTAGAAATAGGACAGATTCTACAGGAAAAATTGCGGGTTTTTCCCAGTCAAATCGGTTTAATCGTCGGTTTGGATAGTAACTTAACCCGGATTGAACGGGTAGATGCCACCAGTACCTTTGCCAGTTTGCCCGATGTGGCCGCTGTGGTTAACATTGGTGAACAAACGGTAGATTGTCTCTTAAGTCGAGTTGGTAGCGAAGAAACTGGCAATTATCAGTTATTATCTGCCAATGGCTCCCTAATTATCGGTAGTTTAGGGGCGGCCAACGAAGCAATTAAATCAGGAATCAAACGACTGCAATCCCAACTAGAAACTCTGCTGGCCTGCAAATTGTGGCACTTGTTGATCAATCAAGAATCCTCCGGTTTAGCCGTCATTGTCACCCTGGAAAGCCTCGATCAAACCTATATCTCGACGGTACAAACCCAAAAAATACCGGGTAGCAGGGGGACTAATACCGCTAAAAATGACTTAATTCTGCCCGTCGGGACGGAAATTCGCTATCAAATTGAGAATCAAGAAGAACAACCCCTCTACGCGCTGATCCTTGTCCTTAACAGCGATTGCCAACCGCTTTTATACTGTTCCCGTCCGGAAAACCCCGATAATTTCAGCAATTCTAGCCCATTAGCCCCCTTTGTCGTGGCGGCCAAAACCAAAGCCACCATCCCCAATTCCGGCCAAGGGCATTGGAAAATTAGTCAACCCAAGGGCATCAGAGAGAATATACTGATCCTCAGTCGCCATCCTTTCCCGAACACCTTGACCCTTCTCAATGCCACTCAAAGCTTCAAAGGAGAAGCCAGCCAACTGCTCACCCTGACTAACCCCCTAGAAATAGCCAGAGCATTCGGTCGCGATCTAAAATTAGATTCAGGCTTAAAAATGGATAATTCTGGCAGTGTAATTGATGAATACGCCTTTGATCTGGGAACTTGGTCAGGTTTCCGGTTTATTTATCAAGTTATCGACTAAATCGATAGAATGATTCTATGGAATCCTTGAAAAGAAAAGGTTAAAATCCTAACACAGCTACCCCTAAATTTCCCGATGAATCTTCTGCCCCGGACGACCCAAAGCCGCCTCAAAAAAATCCCACAAATTCCCAGCGTTTGGGAAGGAGATCGTCGTGCTTTATCCTTATCCGAGAGAATGCCCCGGGCCACCCTAGAACCAAATCAAGAAAGCGGTGGCGAGTGCGTGATCTGGGTGGACGGCAGCGAGGGCTGTGTACGCGCTATGGAAGTAGTTTCCCCCGAAACCGGACCAGAGGCCATGGTGAGAACCTTAATCCGCGCCATCGAAACACCGCAAAGTCCCGCCCGGCCAGCGAGACCGAAAAAAATTATCGTCCGTGATCGAGAAACACAGTTTTTTCTGCGTGGGGTACTACAAGATCTCGATATCACCATCGATTATGTTCCCAGTTTGCCCCTGATCGATGATCTCTTTCGTGGGTTCGAGGAATTCCAAAATAACCGCCCCCCAGCAATTCCCCCCGCTTGGCAGTCCGCTTTAGTGAAAACTGCTCACGAAATTTGGAAAGCTGAACCCTGGTCCTGTTTAGCTGATTACGATATCTTGGAAATTAAGATTGATCGCCCCGATTTCCCGCATCTTTACGCCTGTGTCATGGGAATGCTCGGTCGGGAATACGGAATCATTCTCTATCGTTCCCTAGCATCCCTCAAACAATTCCGGCAGGCCGCTTTAGAAGAAAAATCGATGGAAAGATTAGAAAAAGCCTTTCTTTCCCAAGATTGCTGGTTTTTAAGCTACGAATTGGCCGATGATGATGAGGACGATGATGAGGATGACTACGATCTAGCCTCGGCTGCCCCCTCCCAAATCCATCCAGTTTTCGGCAGCGTGCATCCCTACGAAGGTATTCGCCCCTACTTGGATGAAGAAGAAGCAATCACGGTATATTTGGCTTTAATAGCTCTGTTGCGCTTTTTTAAAGGCAATCAATCCGCTTTATCCGAAGAACCGATCGGAGAATTACAGCGTCGTTTTCGCATTCCCCTCGATCCCGAACAAGCAAAAGGAGAAACCGTGGCCGTGACGGTGGCCACGATGCCCGATCTATGTGCGGAATTTATGCAACTCTTAGAGGAGGAGGACGACGATGAGGATGATGAGGATGATGAGGAAGAATCCGTACTCAAGGAAAATCTAGTCCCTGATAATGCACATCTCAGTCTGGGAATGGTTCCCTGGCAATTATTAGATAAAATTCGCAGTCGTCCGAAAATCCATTATCAACCCCAATCCGTACCCACAAAAGGGGAGGGTTTCCCCGTGGTCATGATCCAGACCTCCCGACCAAAAGCCAAGGAAATTATCGAAAAAATCGAACAAGCTGGCGGTTTGGCGGCCATTGGTTTTAACCCCGGCGAAGATCCCTTAGAAGATACCCGTTATGATCTGGGGATTCTGAAAATGGCTAACGGTGATCTTTATCTATTTGGGGAATTCGAGCAAGATGACCCCGACCACCGTAACGCTCGCCGCAATTGGCAAAAACGCATCAAAAATACCGAGGGTTATTGTGGTTTGATTATTGCCATGGGCGTAACCGGTTCCTCCTGCGGTAATCCCCAATTAAACGATATGTTAGCCCTCTATGAGGCAAAATCGATCGATAGTAAAGATTTAGACTTGGGAGTTTTGACTCTTATGCCTCACTTTGGTTAATTTGAACCGGCAGCGGCGGCTCTTTTTCAGTGATCAGTAATCAGTAATCAGTTTGCTTGGCAAATTCATTGACATACTCCCACCGTCAAGCTGCGCTATGAAGTGTAGAAATATGCCCATGACGAATCGATTTTTACCGCCGCGCATGGGCAGAAATTCCCTTAATGGGTAGGTCAACTTCGATCAGGCGTTTAGGGTAGGTCGTCATAGTTAAAATTCTACAATCTCGTTAAAAAATCCCACTCCTCAAACCAAGTTGAGCGATCAACGCATTCTAATAAAGCAATAAAATCCTGCTCAATATTAAACGCTATATTATGAGGGCTGATCACCTGATTGATAATTGCTTGAACGTCATCTTTTTTGGCATACTTGTAAAAATCCCGTGTATTCAAAATTTGATTGAAATAGTTGCGATAAGCAGTTGATAATTGAACATCATTTTCTGGAATTGACCTATCATTTGTACCCAACATATCATCACTTTTGAGCTTATCCCGAACAGAGCCACATTGATAGATGATTTGTTCAAATGCCTCATCATCATTGAGTAATTGCTGTAATTTGGGATTCATATAGTTCAGATAGGCTTGTTTAAGACCTTGAGCAAGACTTACGGCATCCACTGAAATCGAATTTTGCTGGTGACTTAACCACAGAAAAAGTAACCTACCTAATTTATCAAAATCTGTAAATAAAATAGATTCAAACGTATATGCACTTGGGATATACGTTGGCAAATTAAACCGATTATTTAAATTATTTATAATTAGATTTTTATGGTCGTCATTTAAGAAATCTCTATCAAAAATTAACACAGATTTTTGCCATAAATTCTGCTGATTTTTAATTAACTGAAAAATCTTTTTATAACTAGGTAAATCCTTAAAAATTTGAGAGACTCCACCCATCACCCAGAAAGAATATTTTTTTGTATTTATACCAATAGTATTTTTTTGTAATAACGTATAAATTGCTTTTGCATCATCCTGACCTTCAACAAAAATGATTTTATCCGCTTCAACGGCATTAATAAAATCTAAACCATTACTATTCCCTAAAGAACTAATAATAGGATTTAGCGCAGAGGGATAAATTCCTTTAAAGCGTGGCTCTACGGGAAGTTCTTGTCGAGATAAAGCATTATAATTATATTGAGGTCTATTTTCCAGATGAAATAATTGATGTAAAGAAACCTGTCGAATTAAACTTTCATTATGAGTTGTTAAAAAAATTTGTGTTGTCTCAGAGAATCTAAGCAGTGTATTGATTAGCCGACTCTGTATGTCACGATGAATATGACTATCAGGCTCATCAAAAAGAATCAAATTGAGATCATTTCTTTGCCCAAAAGAATATAAATTTAATAAAATTACAATAATCTGTATTGTCCCACTTCCCAGTAAAGAAATATCTTTTTCTATATCACGATTATCAATTTTGTAATTAATAATAACTTTGACATCATCCCGAAAATCACTAGAAGTAAAAAAGCTAACCTCTGCACTAGGGCTATCAAAGAGAATATACGACAAATCGCGCTTAAATCTCTCATACACTTGAGGATCTGCTTGATCACTATGAAGAGTGTATAGACGATTACGAATGACTTCAACCGATTCTCGCTTTTGAATTGCTTCTAGTACCTGCGGAGTAGTTAAAAATCTTTCGTCTGCTCTAATCGTTGCAACAGGAGAAGCAAAAGAACAGCCAATTGCTTTAGGAAAATTATGAAATAGTTGGTTAAACTGAAAAAAATCAAAATCTTGACGATTTAAAAATTCTAGCTTGTAGCTGTTGCCATGGGAATTTGTAATTGAAAAACCAATCTTTAATAATGGGTTTGGTCTTTGCTCAGAATATATGTCTTGAAAGATAAAAATTAATTCAATTTTTTGACTTTTATCGCACTGATAAAATAAGTCATCAATATTAGAACTACGAACCGTTTTTACATCTGTGTAAAGTAAATACTGAGTATCTTTAAAAACATAATGCCCCGCTCGATAACGTTCAGGTTTAGCACGAATTGCTTGGTATAACAAGAAGTTAAAACACTCATGCCAAAGGGCGATCGCCTCTAGCAAATTGGTTTTTCCTGAATTATTAACCCCAGTAAAGACATTAAAATCAGGATCTAAATCTACGGTAACATTTTGAAAAGACTTAAAATTTTTAATCTGAATTTTGCTGATCTTCATTCCCGTTCATCCTGCCGTAGAATTGCCTCTAGTCCAAGCTGATAATGTTCAATGCTTGAACAGGTTGCCGTCCTGGCGTAACCGCATCTCGAATGACATAAACTTCCGACATTGTCCCACAGTTAAACACCATATAGAGCCAATAGTCCCGCTTTAATCGTTCGGCTGTTGGCTCTCCCAGCTTTGGTGGGTAAAATGTATTCTAAGATACATTTCTCCTAGCGAGGGGGTGGAACGAACCACAAAGACACAAAGGACACAAAGATCGATCGATCATAATGTAAGTTAAACTTATCACACAGAACCTAGAAGAGCCGGCTGTTTTATACTTATCTCTGATGCTAACACAATTGGGAAGTAGGTTAGCCCAATTAAATCTATAGCAGTTTTCATCAGAATGAGGTATGGGCAAGGAGCTTAAACCCTTTGTTTGCAAAACTTGTCGACACCTCACTAACGTGAAAAGTGCTATAATTCGATTGAAAAAGCGAAACCCAACAACCCCAACGCTTACTGCTTAACTCTCAAAGTAATTGGCTGATAGCATTTTTCTTTATTCGTGGCAGGCATCCTACTCGCATCTCCCACCCCCCCTTGTCCCTCCGATGTCGGGGGGGGGCGGGGGGCAAGGGGGGGGGAGAGTCCGGCCTCTGGGTTTTCAGTGGAGACATTGAGAATCTAAGTTGTCTCGTTGAACAAGGAATTTCCGATAGTGATAGGTCAAGAATCCCCCGTCACAGCGTAGCTTGACGGTGGGAGTATGTCAACCAAGTGCCTAAGACAAGCTGTATCCCTAAGAATGGGACAATCAAACTAGGAGCCGTGTGAGGTGAAAGTCTCATGCACGGTTCTGAAGGGTCGGGGATGGAGGCGACTCCATTCCCGATCCCTAACACGCTGGCTTGAGAATATTCTTGTCACCCCATCAGGAATCCACTAAACAAAGAAGTTGGAAACAGTGATATTACCGAGAGCGGGTAATGTGCCGGTAATGCCTGTAACGTTAACCAGTAAGTCATTGGCACTTTGGAAACCAGCAACATTATCATTGACAATAATATAGTTTCCGGCTATCCCAGTAGTGGTTACTTGGACCAGGGCCGCGCCATTAATACCAAGTGCTTGGTTTCCAGCTAAGGCACCATTGGCATCGGTAAAAACAGCATTCACGACATTGGTTAAAGTGGCAGCGGCAGAATTGGCAGCACGACTAAAGGCAGCGGGGGCAGGCAGCACACCTCCTGCGGCACTGAGCAAATCAATTTTGTCGGAGCCGATCGCAAAATCAGTGATCCGGTCAGGGTTAGCGACAGTAGACTGGGAAAATTGGAAGAGGAAGACATCGTTTCCTGCTCCCCCCGTCAAGGTATCGAGTCCGGCACCACCATTAAGGGTATCATTGCCCCCACCACCGTTGAGAAGGTTATTGGCCGTGTTGCCCGTGATCACGTTATTACCTGCGTTACCAGTACCGTTAATGGCGGCTGCTCCCGTCAGTGTCAGGTTTTCCACATTTGCCGCTAAAGTCGTGGTGACAGCGGCTGTGAGAGTATCGGTTATAGTCGTGGTAGCTGCCGTCACCGCACCAAGAATAGCATTAGTAGGAGAAGACAAAGCTAAAGTAAAGATTTCATTCGCCTCATTAAGGGAATTATTGAGAATGGGAATATTGATGACTTGAGTAGTAACACCAGGGGCAAAGGTTAGAGTTCCAATGGTGGCGGTGTAATCCGCTCCCGCAGTTGCTGTACCGTTAGCAGTAGCATAGTTAACGCTGACGGTTTGGTTGCTTGCCTGGGAAAGAGTGACGGTGTAGGAGGCGTTTTGAGGAGTGGTCAAACCTTCAACAATCGTCTGACTGTTGGGACTAAGATTAATCGTGGGTAACTGAAAGTAGTTGCCAAAATTAATGCCAGTCAATTTTTCCCCTGCTTTCAAGTTTAGAGCATAGGGAGTGGTGGGGAAGGTTTGTATCCAGCCTGTTTGATTCACTTCCAGAATGGCATATTCTCCTGGTCCTAAGTTGCTGAAGGTATATTGACCATCAGCGTTAGTGACTGTGGAAATTTCCCAAGGATCTAATTGTCCATTGGTGAAGCTATCAATGTAAATTGTCCAACCTGCTAGGGCTTGTTCGCCTCCGTCCCAGATACCATTAGCATTAGCATCGTTCCATTTACTGCCTTGGATGCTTCCAAGTTGGATTACTCCCTTGTCATCTTGAAGTACGAAGTCACCAAACTGTTTAGCCGACTTGATAAAGCTTGGATCTCCAGTACGAAGATAATCTATTACTGCACCAACTTGAAATTGTCCTGCCGCAACTCCTGCCTTATTAACCAAATCAAAAGCAGCAGCTAAGGCTTCGGGATCAAAAGGAGGGTTGGGATCAATAATGTCTGAAGCAAAACTAGAAGCAGCAGCAGTTTGTTTTGTTGTTGCAGGAAAGAGAGATTCTGTTTGACTAACACGCCAACTATCAGCAAATGTAGTATGGACGATAGGGTTATTTTCCCACTGTCCAGGATTCAATTGTAAGTTAGTACCATCACGCAAGGCAAAGTCATTGCTAGTAATACCGTCGCCATTACCTAAAAGTCCTTGCAACAAACCAAAACGATAATCAGCAGGATTAACATCAATATTAATATAATATCGACTAGTGTTAATCGTATCCTCATAGACAAAAGCTGTTACTAGATCATCGTCATTGGTATTAATAATACCATCTAGACCAGCATAAGTAAAGGTATATTGAGAGCCTTGACGTTTTATCTGACCGATACCCAAATCAAGGGTTTGACCACTCAATAAATTGTAACTTTGTCCATCAATAGATAGTCTTTGATCCTGTGCTAAATCTATATCATAGTTAATATTGTAACCACCAAGATTTATAGCAAAAGCAGTATTGACTGAAGCACCAATCCAATAAGGTGAAGCTTCTTGGCGAGTTTGCACTTGAAAATCATCTATCAGGGATTTCACAAGAATAAACTCCCCAGTTGTTTGAAATTCATAGGGTTTACCATCAAAAGTTGACAGATGTACATCACCCCAACCATGACCGTTACCGACAACACCCGTAACACTGAAAAAGATGGAAAAATCTTGACCTGTAATAGGGGATACAGAACCTAGCGTTCCACCAATCGTAACCTTGTAAGCACTGTCCAACGGATTTAAACTAGCTGCTGGAATATAAATTTGTTCGATGTAATCAACCGCGTTAATAGTACCGCCAGCAACATTATCTGTTCCATTAAAACCCCAACCACCACCTAAAGTGCTAGGAGTATTGAGTGGTAAAAAACTAGGAGTGTAAATTAAACCACTATTATTCCCCTGTAACGTCAAATTTAAGTTAGCATCCGTGCTAAGACCGCCGCCAGGAACTCCTGTCCAAACTAAAGTTGCTTTAATATAGCTACCTGGAGAACGGGATAAATAACCTAAATTTACAGTTGATCCCTTGAATGTATCCTCAGCAAGTAGTTCTCTTGTTAGGGTGTTTGTCGCATTTCCTAGGTTGTTTGCGAATGAATTAGCAAGGAATAAATTAGCGTTATCCGTGGGTTCCCATATATTGCTATAAATTGAACCAGTCCCACTTCCGATTCCACTTGTAGAGGTATGGATAAGTAGTCCCTTTTCTGTGGAATCTAGCGGATCAATCAATGTTGTATTGGGTGCGGCTGGACCATTTAGCGCACTTGTAGGTATGGGAACATAAGGGCTATTAGGAATAGCGCCAGGTAACAAAATGTTTTTAAACCGCGCCCTGAATGCAACAGGACCACCAATCGCCGAAGGCATTGTTTGGACATTTTCATACCAAAAATTATCCTTAACATCTTGATTGATTAAGTAAGTCGACGCAGAGACTAAGTCGCCTGGTGCAAGCGCTTGCTCTATCTGAATACTCTGTCCACCTACAGTAATTGTTGCCCAGTCATTCTCACCTTTCAAAGCCTGTAATGTCCCAGCACTGAGACTATTACCACGCACTAAGTTAGAAAAAATGTCTCCCTCATCACCAGCGCTATCCGTCTGATTGATATGAGCATCAATAAAATGCCCGTATTCTTCTAACAAAACCGCAATAATGTCTGTCTCCGTAGCTGTATCGAGAAAATTAGCAGCGAGATAAATCTTATTCGTGCTAGTCCCATAAGCACCACTAGCGTTACCAAGAATGCTACTATCAAGAACTTCAATTTGCGGAAATGAACTAAAATCACCTACAAGCCATTGAGAACGGAGATTTGTGGCTACTGTATGGTCATATTGTGTACCAAATGCTATTTCGAACAAATTCCAGAAGTCATTTAAACCAGCAAAGTTTTTCAGTTGGTTATAGGTCTTGTTGAGAGTGGTCTGAAGAAGATTAGTCATAACATCCTTTCCATCAACTATTTGTTTGCATTTACATTTGATCGCTCAAGACTTATGAGACGGGTACTAGCGATCGCCTGGATCCATGAAAGTCATGGCTGTGTAGTATTGTAGATAGTTTTTGCGGAAATAAATTTTTGAGGAAATAATTTTTAACATCGGATTTAAATATCGGACTATAGCGTTTCCTGTTCGCACGAGGTACATTATCAATCTTAAAAAGCTTAATTAGCAAAGGTTTAAGCGTACCACACAGGTGTGAGAACCTCTATATACCCACTTTCCGCACTTCTTAACATTCAATTGATAATTTTTACTAATATATTGCTGACCACCCCTTACCAGTAAGGATTATAGCTACAATGATGGATTTTTATCAAGGTGAAGAATTGTAAATTTTTTTCTCAGAAAAAATCAATTATTAGACCTCCTGCAAAAATAGGAACTGATTATGTACAATAAAGTAAAACACTCAGAAAAACCATGACTTACGAAAAAGTAAAAAATTTGAATCCAGAAGAGTTTAAACGCTTTTGTGGAGTATATCCTGAAACATTTAAG
>NZ_JAPZSS010000020.1:0-3761 GCF_027532015.1 Microcystis sp. LE19-131.1A
GTCGAGGGAATCAACAATAAACTTAAACTAATAAAACGGAGAGGCTATGGCTTTAGAAACTTTCGGAATTTTTGGGTTAGAAGTATGTTATCTTGGCATCTTGTATGTTGATTTAGCATAAAGGGTAACGAAGAGCCGAAATTTACAATGCCCTAGCAATTGAAGGCTATGTCGATCCTCCTGCTTCTCGTTTGTAAAATCGGAAATTATTAAAGGATTTGCATCATGAAAAAGATCACAACTTTAATCCTCAGCAGCCTTCTACTGATTGGAACTGTGGCTTGTGGGAACAACGCTAAAACTAGCACCAACGCCCCTTCTTCCACAGAGGAAACGGGGCAAGTTCCTGATACTAAAACAGTCCAAAAGAACCAAAGCGATGCGTCTAGTCAAGTGCGCCGAAATCAACTCAATTCTGATATTCGCGCTCGTGAGCAACGCAACAATCTAACTGGAGGAGATGCGGATCGCGCCAACAGTGACCTTTCCAGTGAAGTTCGCTCTAAGCTAGAAGCCAACATCCCGAAAGGGCAACTTACAGTTTCTGCTAAAGATGGAGCGGTAGTCGTCTCTGGAACCGTAGAAACTCAAGAGCAACTCGACAAAATTGACCCCTTGGCAAAACAAATCAAGGGTGTCAATAGTGTCAAAGTTACAGCAAAAGTGGCGTTGTCAAATTGAAAGATGCTCCGAATCAGCTTGGAACTGAAATTACTTTGATAGCAAGGATTGCATTGCATCTTTCATATTCTAATCTGACAACGCCGCAAAAGTTGCGGGGAGCATCTCACCTTTGTAACTCCTAAATTAAGTTTTATGTCAAGCTATTTTGAAAGCCTTACCAGAAGCAAGTTTTAGCGACAAGCATAATTAGGGCTTGAATAAATGAGATGCTCCCAAGTTGCGCCAGCAGCTCCAGCTAAAAAGAAGTAAACAGAAGATAGCAACTGTAACTAACCTTGAAGACAAGGGGCTTAAGCCCCTTGTCTAATCATTGCTTTAGGACTTACGCATTGACAGAATTTCCGTAGTATGCCTTTGAACTTCAGACTATGGCTTCCAAGTTATTGAGGTCAAGGAAGTTGGATGCTAAATTATTGACAATAAAAGAGCGGATGACCTCAGTAAATAACTCCCTTTGTCAGGAATACCAATTAACAATTTCCGCTTTAAATCGGAGAAATTCTAACTGGGGTTTGCTGAATAATGGTAAAACCCTTTTAAAATAAGGCTTTTGACCTGTTAAAATCCGATGTTCATGCTGCGAAAATAGGATTAAGACCTTCAAAAATCTTGCATTATCCTTTTTTTTAGTACATAAACTGGTACAAAAAAGAGGGCAACAAAGCCTGAAATGACCGGCTACTGACGACCGGCGACCGACTCCTAACCCCACCAACAAACTTTTTGCCGCTAACCCTATTTAGTTCCTAGTTCAACCGAGACTAACCGATTCACATGAGGAGCAAACAAACCCCGAAAGCCCTTGTCTTTAAGGGTATTCATGGTTTCTTTGGCAGCATACCAACTATCTCCTGTGACTGTCTCTGGTTTCAATCCCCAAGCTTTTACTTCGTCCAACATTTCTAAGAAATATTCATGTTTTGTCTGACCCTCCTGTTTATTAACGATTCGATAATTAACGGGAACTGACCTTCCTTTACAATCGGTATAATATCAGGTAACTGCGTTAATACCTTTGACTACTTTTTTGTGTTTACCACCAGTAAAAGTAATCGATTAACTCAGCTTTAGCTGGGTGACTATAAGGCTTGTCAATTACCATGTCGTCTGTACTGATTGTTCCTCCTTCAAGTTCGATTTGAGGAGCCACTTCATCAAACAAATCCTTGGGTGTATAGTTCTCTCGCCACAAGAAACGATTGACACTGTCATGAGATAAATTGCCCAGAATTTGAGCCAAACGAACACAGCTTATATATTTAGGTTCCCAGAGCAAAAATAGGGTGTAAATAGCCAGATTACATTGAGCAGTTGTTGGCTTCGTAATGTTTCTCATCAGTTGTTCTGTTATAAGAGATGCCCTTGTGTCAGGAAATCAAATCGGAGAGGGTTTTGTCAAGAGTCGAGAGAGAAATTGTATCTAAGACTAACAAAATTAGACCACCCACATTTAAGCCTTTTTGTCAATGCGTAATTTCTATGCTTGCAGAAACGGTATCGTTACATTTTGTGTCGTATTCAAGCAATTCATACAGACTCAATCAATTCATACAGTAAATCAAACAACCACCCGTTACAGTAATACCAGAAGCAGAATTGTTAGCTCAACTTAGGTAAGCAGTTCTCAAATCCAAAAAATTCAATAAGGAGAGCATCATGAGCTTAAAAGATAGAACCGAGGCAACCGCCAAAAATATCGAAGGTAAAGTTCAAGAAGCAGTAGGAGATCTGACTGGCGATCCCAAAGCTCAAGCAGAGGGCAAGGAAAAACAGGCAGAGGCAAAAGTTCGTCACACTATCGAAGATGTGAAAGATGAAGTCAAAAAAATTATTGATTAGTAGGTCATTTGTCACGGCAACCGCCATTCAGACAAATGATTGAAACCCAGATTTCATCGGAACTCTTCCTCAAAAAATGGCTTCTTTCGAGACAGGTGAAACACTAGGACAAGGCGGCGTAAATAAACCCAATATTACCAGATATCTAGCTTCTCAAAGAAGTCGAAGATCTCTCCCTCGGTAAACTTACGCCGTCAAAGACTAGAAAAATCTTTCTCGAAAGGGTCTAGACAGTAGTTGTTCATCATCCATGTATCATCGATTCATCAAATTCTTTTTGGGAGTTAAAATGATGTCACTTCAACAGATTCGTCGCTTTTTTGTCACCATTATTTTAACTATAATGCTGGCAATTACTATAGCTTTTGATTTTGGAACTACAAATAGTTGGGCTGCAACTTTACCCACCCAATCGCAGACTCAAATCGCAAGCATGAATCGAGCCAAGGCAGTTACGAAAAATATTGAAGGCAAAGCTCAAGAAGCGATTGGCAACATGACAGGCGATCCCAAAGATCAGATGATGGGAAAAGCCAAGCAAGTCGAAAGTCAGGCTCGTAACGCAGCAGAAGATATAAAAGACCAGATGAAGTTAAAAGGGCGGGCAAAAGCAGTCACAAAGAACATTGAAGGCAAAGCTCAAGAAGCGATAGGTAAAGCTACTGGCAACCGCCAAGATCAAGTTGCTGGAAAAGCTAAACAAGTCGAAAGCCAAGTTCGCAATGCAGTAGAAGACGTAAAAGATACGGTTCAAGATATACTCAATTAAGGATCGATGACTGAATTTTCATTACTTTTCTCTAAATCAAGGAGGGAAATATGTTTGATCTAGTTTGGACTGCCGTTGTTATACTTTTCATCCTCTGGTTGTTAGGATTCTCCATTAACATTGGCGGCAGCTTAATCCACCTGCTTTTGGTTTTGGTGCTGATTGGCGTTGTCTACAATTTGTTTATGAGGCGACGGTAATTGTTCATTCTCGAACACAGAAAGGGTCAAAAAATCGGGAAAAAGCAAGAATCAAAGTAGCTAAGATTCAGGCTCGAATCACCGATAGCAGAAAAGACCATTTACATAAGCTAACCACTCAATTAGTTCGTGAAAACCAAACGATTGTGGTTGAGAATTTAGCCGTCAAGAATATGGTAAAAAACCCCAAGTTATCTCAGGCAATATCTGATGTAAGCTGGGGAGAAATCACTCGACAATTAGCCTATAAATGCCGTTGGTACGGCAGA
>NZ_JAPZSS010000010.1:0-6546 GCF_027532015.1 Microcystis sp. LE19-131.1A
AGAAAAACTTGATTAATAATGTACAGGATTAATTCTACTACAAAATTGGAAGGAGGGGGCAACCATCGATCCCTACCTCCCACACTCCGAGAATGATTATTATTCTTGAGAATGAATAGTTTATTTTTTGGAAGTCCCTAAGGCTTGCAAGACTTCATTCCCCGTTACCTTTCCTGGAACAACTTCGTAGCGTTTTTCTGCGGCAATCCAGCGATTGGGTAGGCGTTCTACATTGGCAAATGTCCCAGTATTCTCCAAGAATTTAGCAACAGCTTCCGCATCTTTGGCGGGTTTACTCAAAGATGGTAGAAAGTTCCGGTTATCGTAATCGTTAATGCCGATGACGAGGGCGTAGCGAGCCATAGACAGTCAGCAAGGGATAGAAATGTTTTTTATGTTAGGTTATTTTTTGGTAAACTGCAAGGAAAGCATACGCCCTCCCTTAGATATAGCGGTTCTCGCATCTGTGCGGCACACTTAAATCTTTGCTGATTAAGCTGTTCAGAATCGGAAATGTACCTCTTCTGAATCAGAAACGCTATAATCTTTTCTTATCATCACAAGTACGGGAGAGCCAAGAAATAGTTAAGAAAAAAGTTAATTTTCAATTTCTGCATTATTTATGACTCGACTAACTCCGATCCAAATTGACGAAAACACTCTAATTTATATAGAGTCCACCGATGACCTAGAAATTCCTGCCGAGACAGTAAAAACCGAGGGAAGAGTTCCTAAAAGGGGAACTTCTATACCAGATAAACAGCAAATTTTGCAGAATTTTCAGACAATTGAAGATACAATTCGTACTTACACTACTTACACTTTAAACGCTTTTCGCAATTTAGCCATTGCCAACATTGAGGAAGTCACTTTACAATTTGGTGTGGAAATCGGCGGTGAGGTAGGAATCCCTTATATTACCAAAGGAACCGCTAAAAGTAATTTAAATATTACGGTTAAGTGTACCTTTCCTAAGCCGCCGAACTCGTCTGATTGATGGTTCAATATTTAACGTTTTCTGGTTCTTCCGTATATTACCAAAATAAGAGAGCCAAATAATCTTGATTAAAGTCTCTGGTCTTGATTTTGGGGATAACTGGGGAATAGATCTCTGGGGAAATCCTCGGCACTTAAACAGGTTTGTAAAGCTTGGGAGGGATTATTTTTGTCCACACCACGACTGACAGCGATAACGCACTCGGAAAAGCGACCGGGTAATAAACTTTGACGACAGGAATCTAAAATCTGTGTAGAAATCCCTAATTTATCGGGTTCCTTGGCTGTTTCCGTTTGTTTGAGGGAATTAGCGGCAAACAAGGGGGCAGCGCGATGGATATCGACCACACAATGAGCTAGATCGATAGGACGACGCACTTGAAAACAAGCTTGCAGAGCCAGATTACCATCGATCGGGGTTTTGGATTTAATCATCACCACACACCGGGATAATTCTTTAGGAATTAATGCTTCTGAACAAGCGGTGGCGGCATCTTCGGGACTGACTCCCGTGCCGACAATCTGACTGATACAGGCACTAAATTGATTATTGTTGCCAAATGCGATCGCTGTTCGGTTCATTTCTACTAAGCCAAGGGAAATAGTAGCGATCGCGCTCCAACTAGCAATTTTTTTAATATGGTTTTTCATTGTTTGCTCACACCGAAGATTTTAAGGCTAACTGGCCTTGATCTTAACAGATTCACGGGGAACAGGAAACAGGGAGATGGGGGAAGGGAATTATGAAGTGGGGAGATGGGGGAATGGGGAGATGGGGGAATGGGGAGATGGGGGAATTTGACTAATACCCCAAAACCCTAAAACCCCAACCCCTAACACCCAAGGATCAAAATTAGTATTCTGGTACAGTGGAATCGACTTCGCGACTCCAGGCACTGATACCACCTTTGACGTTGATTCCTTCGATACCTGCGTCTTTGAGGATAGCGAGGGCCTTAGCGGAACGTCCCCCCATCTTACAATGGGCGATCAGACGATAACCGTTGACTAATTCCTTAATTTTGGGAATTGCCGCACCATTTTCGATATCGGGTAGGGGAATTAACACCGAGTTGGGAATCTTAGCGATTTGGTACTCGTTGGGATTACGCACATCGATGAGAACGTAATCATTAGCATTGCTGTCAAGTAGTGCTTTTAACTCTACTACGGTCATTTCTGTCATTTTTTGCTGTTCTGCCGCTTCTTGTGCTTTCGCTTGCGGAATACCGCAGAATTGTTCGTAATCAATTAGTTTTTCAATGACGGGACGGATAGGATTCGGGCGCAATTTTAACTCGCGGAATTTCATTTCCCAAGCATTGTAAAGCAGTAAACGACCACTGAGGGTATCCGGAGCGCCGAGGATAATTTTAATGGCTTCTGTGGCTTGAATTGTGCCGATTACTCCGGGTAAAACCCCCAAAACGCCGCCTTCCGCACAGGAGGGAACCATCCCCGGTGGTGGCGGTTCGGGATAGAGATCGCGGTAGTTGGGACCGCCTTGGTAGTTAAAAACGGTTGCCTGTCCTTCAAAGCGGAAAATTGAGCCATAGACGTTGGGTTTGTCGAGAAGAACACAAGCATCATTAGTCAGATAACGGGTGGGGAAATTATCGGTCCCGTCGATAACTACATCATAGGGGGCTAAAATGTCAAGGGCATTTTCGGAACTTATGCGGGTTTCGTACAAATCCACCTGACAATAGGGGTTAATTTCTAGAATTCTGTCCTTAGCGGAAACAATTTTCGGTTTACCTACCCAAGAAGTGCCGTGAATAATTTGACGTTGCAGATTGGAACTATCGACGATATCGAAGTCAACAATACCGATTCTACCGATGCCAGCCGCCGCTAGATAGAGTAAAAGCGGGGAACCGAGTCCCCCGGTGCCGATGCAGAGAACACTGGCGGCTTTTAGTTTTTTTTGACCTTCTAAGCCCACTTCGGGCAGAATAATGTGTCGAGAGTAGCGTTGAACCTCCTCTTTGGAAAGTTCGATCGCCGCGAGATTAGGATTTAGCATAGATTGGGTAAATAGTGAAACCTGACTCGATTCGGGCAAGAATTTCGTCTCAGCACGATTTAGAGACAAAAATCAGGAAGACTCGATCGCTTCCTGGATTTTTAATTCTTTCTATGCCTATGATAGTGTGAGGGTCTGGCTGCGTGTTGTTAATATTAGTTAACTTTCCCCTGCCACTTGGGTGCGATATTCACTAGCGGAGAGGGTATCAGCCAAGGCAGTATCGGGATTTTCTACCCGCACTTTTAATAACCAACCCTCCCCGTGGGGATCATCGGCAATTAATTCGGGGGAGTCAATCATCGCTTGATTGCGATCGACTACGGTCCCCGAGACGGGAGGATAAAGATCTTCTACCGCTTTTACCGATTCAATCGTGCCGAAACTACTACCTACTTCCAGTGCCTCTCCCAATTCGGGCAATTCTAGAAACACGATATCACCCAATTGATCGACGGCAAAAGCACTAATTCCCAAGGTAGCGATTTCACCTTCGAGTCTGACGTATTCGTGGGTTTCTAGGTATCTCAAATCCTCGGGATATTCCAGTTCCATCGTCTGTCTCTAAATATTTACAGCATCAGTTAGTTTACTAGATCTCTTGGGGAAAATGTTCATCGGCTAGGGCTGTTTTATTGCCAACCCTACCTAGACAAAATTAATTACACCGATCGAACCCTGATTAAACAGCTAGAATTGGTCTAGGTTGATCGGGGAACGCCACAGAACACTGGAAAAGTAAGGGTTAGCCGCTTTTTTAGCTCACTTAACAATACCCAGTTTAAATGCCTCCTAGCTTACTTATGTTAAATCCCATCTTAGAGCCTCGTGGTGGCGAACATCAAACCATAAGAGCCTTTTTTGAGCCAAAAAACATCGCTGTGGTGGGATTTAATCGCCAAAATCCCCAACTTGATCGCACTCTTTTAAATAATCTCCATCATAATCCCGGTCAGCACCGTCTTTATCTAGTTAATCCTCACCCCGAAAACCGGCTCGATCTTCCCACCTATAGCAGTTTAGAGGATATCCAGGCGGCGATCGATCTGGTAATTATCACCGCCCCTGCCCCCGAAATTCCCGCTATTATCGCCCAATCTGTCGAAAAAAAGGTTAAATGCGCCCTGATTCTCTCCACGGGTTTTCGGGAAACTGGACAGATGGGGGAAAATTTACTCAGGGAAATTAAAGCGATCGCTGGTCAAAAATTACGCATCATCGGTCCCCATAGCTCGGGAATCAGCAATCTCAGCCAAAATCTTAACGCCACCTTTTCCCCCATCCTGCCGAAAACCGGTTCAATTGCCCTGATTAGTCAAAGTGGGGCGATCGCTGCCGCCGTGCTTGATTGGAGTTTAAGCGAAAATGTCGGTTTTAGTCACTTTATCTCCCTCGGAGTCCTTTTAGATGTGGATTGGGGCGAATTACTCTATTATTTGGGAGACGATCCCCAAACCAAAAGCATCGTTATCTACCTGGAATCCCTGAATAATGCCCGCTCTTTTCTGTCCTCAGCCCGAGAAGTTGCCCTAAATAAACCAATTATCGCCATTAGTCGCCACAGTACCGACTTTGACCTTACTTCTCTTTCCCACGCTGGCAAATTAACCAGCGATCAGCTAACTCTCTCCGCTGCCTTTGCTCGTTGTGGCATCGTGGAAGTACAAAGACTGGCCGATCTCTTGAATATCACGCAAGTTTTAGCGAAAATTCCCCGATTTCCCCGGGGAAAACGCTTGACAATCATCAGCAATGGTGTTGCTCCCGCTCTTTTAGCGGCCTCGGCTTTACTGGCGGAAGATGGACAACTGGCAACCCTTACCCCCGCAACGATCGGAAAACTAGCGCCTCTTGTTCCCGCGGATATCGTCCCCCAAAATCCCATCGATCTGCGTCGCAGCAGCGATCCCGATAGCTACGCTCGCGCCCTAGAGATCGCTTTAGCGGATGCACATACCGACGCGGTGTTGATGATTCTCTCGCCTCGCTTTAACACTGATCTGCGAGAAATTGCCCTTAGAATCGCCTCAATCGCTCAAAATAGCACAAAACCCATTTTAGCAAGTTTGATGGGGGGAGAGGGCATTGCAGAGGGGGTAGCGTTATTAAATCAGCAAGGTATCCCCACCTATCGCTATCCCGATTCGGCGGCCCGGGTGTTTAATTTGCTCTGGAAATATGAGGAGAATCTGCGCGGTCTTTATCAAACGCCAATTTTAACCAATTCCAGGGAAAATAGCTCCGATCGAGTTTTAGTGAGCCAGATTATCGAGCAAGCAGGGGATAGAACAATTCTCAGTGAGCTAGAGTCTTTAGAGCTACTGAAAGCTTATGGAATCCCTGTTATTGTCACTAAAGTCGCCGAAAGTGCCGCAGAAGCAGTTAATCTCGCTGAATCTCTCGGTTATCCCGTGGTGATGAAACTGCATTCCCAGACGATTATCCATAAAAGCGCGGTGGGTGGGGTACAATTGCCGCTTTTTTCCCCTAGGGCAGTGGTGCAAGCGTATCAAGCGATCGAAGCTAATGTTAGCGCACAAGTAGGTGGGGAGCATTTTCTCGGGGTGAGTATTCAACCGATGTTAGAAATCGATCGAGGATATGAGTTAATTATCGGCTCTAATTACGATGATCAGTGCGGACCGGTGATAATTTTCGGTACTGGTGGCCGTTTAGTCGATATTTTTCAAGATTACGCCACCGCTCTACCTCCTTTAAATACTAATCTCGCGCGCCGACTTTTAGAAAAAACCAAGATTTATCGGGCTTTTAACGGGACAAATGGGCTTAAATCGCTTAATTTAGCGAATTTGGAGCAAATAATCGTGAGATTTAGTCACCTGGTTAGTGAACAACCTCGCATTAAAACTATCGATATTAATCCCTTTTTTGCCGATTCAGAGCAATTGATCGCTCTTTCCGCTTCTATCCTTCTTCATCCTCCAACTACTACCCCAGAAAAGTTATCTCATCCGGCGATTCGTCCCTATCCCGAACATTATATGGGACTTTGGACGACGAAAAGAGGCTTAAAGGTGCTAATTCGTCCGATTCGGGCAGCGGATGAGCCTTTAGTGCGACAATTTCACCATTATCTCTCGGAAGAAACTATTTATTATCGTTATTTTCACCTTGTCAATCTCGATCGCCAAACCGCTTATGATCGTCTTACGCGCATTTGTTTTATCGACTACGATCGAGTAATGAGCTTAGTGGTAGAGATTAATAACGATCAGACGGAAGAACCAGAAATTATCGCTATAGGACGCTTAAATAAACTACATGGCGTTAATATGGCAGAATTTGACCTATTAGTTAGGGATGACTATCAAGGTCAAGGAATTGGTACAGAATTACTACATCGGTTAGTCACTATTGGCAAAAAGGAAGGATTAGAGGGAATCGAAGGGGAAATTTTAAGGGATAATCGCGCTATGCAGATGATAGCCGCTAAAGTGGGGTTTTCTCTCTATAAAACTGCCGATTTTGTCAAAGCGGAACTTGAATTATGAAGCCTTTTTGAC